>CAZZDF010000008.1:0-16977 GCA_964652915.1 uncultured Propionivibrio sp.
TCCAAGGGATTCCGCTAAAGCTTGTTGCGTCAAGCCAAGTCCCTTTCGAGCGAACTTGATTCGTTGGCTAATCGTACTTGGCATCTAAATCTCCACTAAAAAACCAGCTCTTCCATGGGCGACGCCTCTAACCTTCGTATTGCCGATCATGAATCGCAATTTCTAGCCCATTTACCCGCAGGCTGGCAGTAAATCGATTGATATCCGGTTCGTTTTGGAAAGGGCCACTTGGATCATAGGAGCGTACATTCAGACCAACTGAATGACCAGCTTCCCCCGTATAGGAATATTCATAGCGAAGCGACATTCCTCCGTATATCTGCCCCTCGATCATATCGACTTCAGGGCGGTCGTCTGCTGGTCTTGTGGGGTCTGGAGAAGAATTCGAGCTTCGATGCGGCCGTCGTCGGTAAGACTCTGCCAAATAACGCCTCGCACGAGATTGGCAGCACGCCCATCGAGATCGATAGCACGAAGCGCTTCCATTACCGCATCCAAAGACGCCACCCGACTCGTAATTCCAGCCCATACCTGAGTTCCGGCATTGGCGTTTTCGGTGGCAGCGGCAACCGAAAGCGGATCATACAGATTATGCATCATGACGACATCAGGAGACGAACGCATGATGATTCTCATTTTTTCGCACCAATCATGCCTATTGGCATCGTATTGCGATGCGCCGGCAATGCCCCGTTCGACAGGGCTTTCAAGAGTGGCAACCTTGCAATGCTTGGCCACGGCTTCCAGCATCATGGCGGCCAACGTCGTCGACCGCCCGGAACCGGTTGGCCCGGCAACCAGGTACAACCCTGCCGTACCTGCAAGCATTGCCCTGATCTGCCCGAGTACTTTGGCTGTGAATCCAAGTTCTTCTAGTGACTTCGTCCCTAACATGGTTTTCGCAGTTGCGCGCAGAATATAATCTGCTTGGATTGCGCTCCAGCTGGCCGCATCCCAGTTCGGAAAATTTTTCACCTTGGCGATCAGTTCCAGCGATTGCGAGGCGGAAACGTGGATACCGAACATTTCGGCAATAGCTGACCGGAGGCGTTTGGCCTCCGCTTTCAGATCTTCCTTCTTCATAACATTGGCTCCATAAATGCCAGACATACCGCCGAGAAGCAGTTTCGGAGTTCTCATTCTCGAAGTCCGGCAATGGTTGCCAACAGACATCGAAGTGCTGCTACCCGTATTCACCATACCCTCTCGGGCGAGAACGACAGGCCACGGGCGGCCTTGCTGCATATCGATAGAGACTCGCTGCTGAGTCCGTATTGATATGTAGCCGTCAGTATAAACGCAGCCGACCGACAGGCGGTTGACGTCTCTCGCTTGCTTTCCTGTGCTGAATGCTCGAATAAAATTGAGAATTGCGGGGGGCGCTTACGCGCCCCACCCCAATTTGTTGCTAACCGCAAGCTCCGATCGCATTGCAATCAAGGCAACGTGTACAACCGTCGACCTTGGCTACTCTTGACGACCCGCATTCTCCGCACGTTTTTCCGGTTTCCCGTTTCACGTACGCCGTTTGCGTCTGGCCAGCCGATTCTTTAGGAGCATCAAACACGCCCATCGTCTCGGTCGGAAAACCTTCTTCCGTCAAAAGTCCTAACTGCGCATACCGATGAATCACCAGCGCTGCAATATAGGCGACGGTGGATGGATAGTTCTGTTGCTTCTCTTTTCCCGGAATGAACGCCATGAAATCTCCCATGGGTTCGCGGTAACTCAGCAGCTTGCGCAGCTTCATTCCAATCCAAGACAAATCGACAATTCGCATGTCGATCGAGAGCAGTTTGCACAATCCGTCCAGCACTCGCGGATACACCCCTGACAACCAAATAGAGTATGGTCGCCGCTGACCGTTGGGCATCGTCAGCTCTTTGAGTCCCAGCACGAAATCATCACCGGTGGCGTGGTTATTAATATCCACGGTCCAGCTCATCGTGCCATTGCTACCTGCTTTTGGCTCCTTTTTGGAAATCAGGGCGCTCACCATGGGTGATTGGATGCTTGTGGCTTCCAATGCTCCTGTTTCCTGAAGACGGTAGTTGACGATCTGCGCGAAGCCAGAAACCAGACTCGGTACCTGAACGGTCTTTCCGTCAGGCGGCAATTCCAGCATAAAGCCATCATCACCCTGCGCTTTCATCAGCGCATCGAGTTTCAGTTTCAACCAACCCGCATCTTCCGTTCGCATGTCCATGGACAGTGTTTTTGCAACAGCCCCCATGCCACGCGGCGTTTCGTCTCCCATCACCCACACCTCGAAAGGATGCGGACGACCGTTTTGCACTTCCCCGACAAATACCGCAAAACGTTCTTGCGGTTTTTCTATCAGGTACGTCCACGCCATGTTGCCGGCGGGAAGTTTGGGGCGCCCAGGCCAGCGCAAACTGTTCAGGGCTGGTGCCGGTGCTTCGCTCAGTACGATCCGTCTGTCCATATCGGACACCAGATCGTTCGGAGACGTTGCTTCGACCGTTGGTGCCAACGAAAGAACGGAACCCGTTACCGAATTCGGACGATACGTCGACAACCCCTTTAATCCATCCTTCCAGGCCTCAATGTAGAGGTTCTTGAAGTCTTCATAGGGATAGTTTTCCGCAACGTTCACTGTCTTTGAAACAGCTGAATCGATAAACGGCGCGACCGCTGCCACCATCTTCCGGTGGTCGGTTGCAGAGATTTCCAATGCCGACACAAACGCTGACGGCAAATTCTCCACATCTCCCCCCGTGTGGCGATACAGACGGTACGCGTGATCTTCTACGGCGTACTCTTTTAAGGACCCGTCAGGCATCCGTTTTTTGCGGGTATAACTCCAGCTATAAGCTGGTTCAATACCATTGCTGGCATTGTCCGCAAAAGCCAAAGAAATTGTCCCGGTGGGGGCAATACTGAGCAAATGACTGTTACGGATACCAAACTGCCGGATGGCATCTTTGATTGCTTCCGGCAAGCGACTCGCAAAACCCGGTTCTGCCAGGTATTTTTCTGCATTGAAGAGCGGGAAAGCCCCGAACTCCCTTGCCAGCTCGACCGACGCCTTGTAAGCCTCGTCTCGCATCGTTTCTGCAATTCTTGCCGCCATTTCCCGTCCGGCGTCAGAATCGTAACGAATTCCTAACATGACCAACGCACTGCCAAGTCCGGCAAATCCCAACCCGACACGGCGTTTGTTCATTGCTTCTGCTTCCTGTTCTTCCAGCGGCCAGACGGTCTTGTCCAGTACGCGATCCAACATGCGTACGGCCACCGGAATTACACGACCAAACCGGGCAAAATCAAACCGGGCGTGGGGGGTAAACGGGTTTTCAACCATCTCACACAGGTTGATTGCCCCCAGGTCGCAGCATCCGTACGGAGGAAGAAACTGTTCGGCGCAAGGATTGGTCGCCTCGAACGTTTCGCAGTACCCGAGGTTGTTATCCCGGTTAGCGCGATCTATAAAGATGATCCCTGGCTCGGCATGATCGTAGGTGGACTGCATCACCAGATCCCACAAATCGCGTGCGCGTATCGTTCGATACACCCACTTGCCATCGTCGCGTTGTTTTGCGCCGGCCTGAATCATTTCCTCGTTGGGTTTGGCCACATGCACCAGATCCCAGCTTTCATCCGCTTCAACGGCTCGCATGAACGGGTCGGTGACGCTGATGGACAGGTTGAAATTACTCAGTGCCCCGTCTTTTTTGGCGGGTACAAATTCGCCAATATCCGGATGGTCACAGCGCAGCATACCCATTTGGGCACCACGGCGCGCGCCAGCCGATTCGACCGTCTCGCATGACTTATCGAAAATAGCCATGTAAGACACCGGGCCGCTGGCGCGGCTGGCGGTTCCTTTGACCTCTGCACCCCGAGGACGAATGCTGGAGAAGTCGTAACCGACTCCGCCACCACGCCGCATCGTTTCCGCTGCGTCGGTCAGAGCATCGTAAATCCCCGGTTTGCCATCAGCCAAGCCGTGAATGGCATCCCCAATCGGCTGCACGAAGCAGTTAATCAGAGTGGCCTGTAGCCCGGTTCCTGCCGCTGAATTGATGCGTCCGGCGGGAATGAATCCGAGATTTTGTGCATCAAAGAACAGCTGTTCTTCTTGCTCATTTGCCGCCAAGGCCTTGGCGACTCTGCGCCGGACCTCGTTGGCATTGGTTTCATGGCCTTTGGCGTACTTTTCAAGCAACACTTCCGTGCTGATTGACTGTGGCGCCAGCCCAAAAAAAGGTGTGTCATTAAGTTTCATGGTTTTCTCCTGAGTGACGCCCCAACGCGAGGCCCACCGAAACAGACCCGTTGGGTATCCGCTTGGGTGGGCCCCGAGAAAGGGACTGGATGAAATCCCGCCACACAGAAGAACCCCGACAGGGATTACTTCCCTGCGGGGATGTTGAAATGCTGGCTTAAAGTCGGTTAAGACTATCGGAACGCCAGCTCCGATTGTGGCTCACAAGGAGCGCAACAATACCGAGATCGAATCGGCCATCGACTTGCCAATTGGATATCGGTACTGACTTCTATGGAAAAAAAGGAGTCATCCCGATTGCGCAGATGGCAATCGGGATGGTTATCGTTCACAGGACACCATGACTCGAGATGGCGATAACTTTTCGTATTTGCTGGCGTACCCGATAAGTGGTTTCGCCACGTTCGATCGCGCGATGCAAATGTGCGGCATTGTTCAGGCCGAACAGGGTGGTTGCGCGGTCAAAAAACGATTCGATTTTGCTTTGATTAACTGACATTTTGGCTCTCCTTGATAGATGAACGGGGTGATCCCCCCGCTGCATTCTGTTGTCAAAACGCAATGGGGGGATCACGACCGCTCACAAGAGCGCGTCAGTTATTGTGATATGCCGGGATTACGTACCCTACTCAGTCGCAAGACTACGGGTGACAAGCACCATTTTGTCGAGAAACCTCTCGAACAAAGAATTCCTTTCTGCCGATTATTCTCTCCGCGCAGAATAAAAGCAAGCAATTCTGTTTCCCAAAGATCCACGAGTTTCTTTGGGAAACAGCCCCGGTCGAACCGAGGCTGTTGCTTCACGCAAAAAACAGGTTGAGCACTTTAATTCCGGGTCTGAGATGATCCCGTAACTGAAAATGCTTGCTTTGGCTTGCTGCCACCGCGCCAGCGTTTCCGCAAAACGCGTGGAGAGCAGCATCCCCTTTTTCCGGCAATTTCCTGCATGCCTTTTGGGGCTTGATGCTGCTGTTCAGATACGTGCCGTGCGAGCTGGCCTTGATCAGCTGTTCCCATTCCAAATCATTCACGCCTAAATAGATATAGGCGTCACCTGACTTGAAAATGACCAGCAATTCTTGGTTCAGTTCGTCATACGCGACATGCTCAAGATTTGACGAAACCACTTTTCTTGATTGCATTTCCTTCTCCCGTTAACGACAGAAAACCTCCCCCTTGCGGGAAAGGCTTTCTGCTTGTTGAGGTTCAGTAGGGAAGATCGTCGTCTTGACCGTTCCATGGGTTTTCCGTGGCCGGACTTCTTCTTCCGGCCGCTGGCGTTGGTGCTGCACCTGACGGTGCCGCACCCCCCTCTTTTTTGTCGAGCATTTTCATTTCTTCGACCTCAATTTCAGTCACGTAATGCTCATGCCCTTCTTTGTCCTGCCATTTACGGGTTCTTAATTTACCCTCTAGGTAAACCATCGACCCTTTTTTAAGGTATTGACCGGCAATTTCTGCCAGTCTTCTTTTCATTACCACTTTATGCCACTCCGGTAGCTCCTTCTTTTCTCCGGTATCCTTATCCTTCCACGTTTCGGACGTAACCACCGTCATGTTGCAGATTGCATCTCCGCTTGGGAAATATTTCAGTTCCGGGTCTCGTGTTAGGCGGCCAATAATTTGTACCTTGTTAAGTGATGCCATTTTGATTCTCCTGTGGTGACACGCTATCGCGTCGTCTTGTTAATGTTCCAGATTTTCTTCATTCGGTGCTTGCCCTTGACCCATACTTCGGTCTCGCCGACCAGGTCAATGGTGACGTCATCGCCTATTTCGACCTTGGAGTCCTTGATCGCTCTTTCCAGATCTGTTCCTTTCAGAACATGCTCTGAACCCAGCGCAAAATCATCCAAGGTCACGGCGAAGCAGTCAAACTGCCTCTTCTCGTCTTTGGGATCGGTAAAGGTTTCCCTTCCCGCCTTAACGATTTTTCCCCGATACGACACCATTTTGTTGCGTGGCGCCTTCTTTTCGGGAAGCGATGTTGTCGGTTGAAATTGCTTTTCCGGCACCATTTCCGGTACCGCTGCGACAACCGGGCTTTCAGGGGCTACCGGAACGGGCATGACTTGTTGCTTTGTCACTTCCGCCGGTCTGGCTTCACGAGGTTTCGGCTCGAACCCTTTGAGGACGTTTTCTGCATCCTCCCGGGTTTGTTGCTCGATCCCTGCCTGATCTACCCCGTCCCAACCTAGTTCTGGCAACGGTAAGCGTTTGCCCAATTTCTTACGCAAACGCGCATCGGTCAGGTGCATGGTACGTCGGGCAATCCCCATTTTCGGGTAAAACCAGATGTCCACACTTGCTTTTGACAACACGATCCGTCGCCGAACCGCATCGTCTGTCTCGTGCCCAAAAACTGACGCCGCTGGCGGTGCCGTTTTCTGAACCGGCGGGGCTTGACTGCCACCGCCTTCTACGACACTTACCGTCTGTTGCGACGGTAGTGCTTCTTCCGTTGTTGCGTCCTTTTTTTGGAACAGACGGCAAACTTTGCCGAATATCCAAAAAAGGGCTACGACCGGCAGGGCAATTACGATGCCCAATATACCGCCGATGAAGCCCCCCATTATGGTGCCGAGGAATCCCACCGGCCCCTCCAGGCCGGAGATTGTCTCTCCGGGTCTGATTCGATCCGACATTTTGTCCTCCTAAACCTAAAAGAATAAGCCTCGTACCGCATGGGCTTTGGCTACCAATGGCGCAGGCTTCAAGCCCAATGCCACGGCAACGTCCGCACACACCTTCGAGTCCAGACCGGATAACTCCGGCCGGTTTTGATTAAATGGGGTCAAAGGGCAGGTTTCGCCCCCCATGACCACTGAGGTTTCTCCGAGCGCTTTCGCCAAGGCCATCCCGAAAAGCACGCCAAGCGGGCCGTGCTCTTTCCGAATGTCGATGACCAGAGACCCGTTGCGTTCCGTGAAACGAACGCATTCCTCAGTGGCGCCGATCCTGATGACCAGCACCTTGTCTTGAGAGTCCTGCAGCGCAAACCACTGGCCGGCCTGATCGAGCAGGTCAACCATGGTTTGTCGCCACATCCCGCCCTGGACGCTAATGGCTGCCATAAGCAGCGGTTCGTCGCCCAGTGCCATGTCATTCCCCGAAAATATCGGTGACGATGGCATGAATCGCTGTCTTCGTTTCCGAGAACGGCTTCTGGTTGGTGAACGCTCGTGCCAGTGCAAAATGCACCGGCTGTGGCGCTTCGTGGAACACCGTAAATCCCTTAGCCCAACGCAGCAAAGTGCGCGTGGACATCGTGATTTCGAGTGCATTCCCGTCGTTCGATACGCCCATGAACTGCTGACGAATCTTGTTGGCCACCTGCACCATTTTTTCGGCGAAAGCAGCGGCCAGCGTGGTGTCGAACGTTTGCTCGAGCACGCTCTGAACCAGCGGTGTTTCTTCCTCCGCAGAGGGGTAATCCACCGTGATCGTCCAGAAACGATCGTCGTTGCTGCTATCCTGCTCGTTCCGGCCAAAGTACCCCATGGCCTGATCGTTCGGATTGCAGCAAGCAAAGATGCGGAAACCCGGTGCGGGGTGAATCACTTCACCCGTTTCCGGTACCTCCATCATCCCGCCTTCCAACAGATCGTTGATCCCGGCTGCTTCGCCCGGATCAAGCAGGTTGTACTCGTCCAGCAAGATTGAACAGCCTACTTTCGCGGCACGTACCAATGCGCCGTGGGTATAGCTGAAGCCCCCTTGCACCGGTGCGAACTGACCGCGGAGTTGTGCAGCCTCCATGCGGGGGTTGCACGTCACTTTTATCAGCGGGTAGTTCATGGCGGCGTGGAATTGCTCCACCACCGTGGTCTTACCACAGCCTTTGTGGCCAACCAGCTTCATGGCGGTTTCGCCAAGAAGCCAGAAGCCAATCATTTCTGTCAGCATATCTTTGCGGAACGAGTAGTCCGCATTGATTTTTGGGGTGTGCTTGTCAGGTTCTGACAAAGCTTTTAACCCGAGACTCTCTGCTGCTTTGCGAATTGCGCTTGCGTCCATGTCGATCTCCTGTGATGGACGGAAGCACGCCCCGGAGGGGGCATGCCCCCTGATGGGTTGATTTAATTGAAGGGCGAGACCCCGACGGGGAGTCGCTTGTTGATGAACTCCCGAATGACGTCACCGTCCATTCCTTCCAGACGGCAACACAATTCGAAGCTGAACGGTACATCGCGCTGATCTGCGAGGTTTTCGTCTTCCGCTCCAAAAATCCATTCGAGAATTTCCAGCTTTTGCTGAGCATTTCCACGCCCAGCCAACGCTTTTAGCGATTCTTCCAGCAAGCAGCTGTGAAGTTGCGCTATGGCATCTGCGCTCCACACCACTGTTTCTTCTTCTTCGATTGGCTCGATAAAAGAAGCAACAGCCCGTGTTTCGTGGGAAAGCGCTTCTTCGTCTGTAATGATTGCCGTATTGCGCAAATCAGTGAATGCAAACAGCGGCAAATCGAGATACGAGACATTGACGGGAACGGCTTTGGCGCGTGGCGCATAAAGTCGTTTGGCCGTCACTTCGAATGTTTCGTCCTCGCCAAACAGGCCGAGCTGGACGAGCCTGAAGCCCTTCCTTTTTTCGGAAACAACAGAGGTTTTCATAGCAAGCCCCCATTCTTTCCGAACAACTCACACCGTTTTTTGATTCTTTCAACGGTGGAACCGAACGGCCGATCTTCGACATGAAAGTCGATGAAGGCCTCGGTTTTTTTGGTGTTGTGCCTTACCAGCACCCCAGATTCTCCCGGATCACCTTCCAGCTGGAAGACGATTACCGTGAGATTGTCGGGTGTGTTGATCTGGGCACGGTTGATGACGGGCCGGGCGGCCTGCCATTTGGCCATGCGTAGGATTTCTCCAGCCATGGTTATGTCCTCCAGAAAACCGGGCGACATAACCCCTACGGGGTTTATGTCCCCGTAGGTTGGTGAAGATCCGGAAGTGATTCCGGTTGTGAATGCTGGATGTTCGGATTGCTCCGTTTTGGCGGCTCCAGCGTGCGATGCCAAAAAACTCTTGATCGTTCTTCGTCTACCGTCGCGATACCTGACTCAAGACGGCACAAGAAGCACGGCCAACAAAAAAGCCGCCGACAGAACTGTCGCGGCCTTTAGTTCCAATCCTTGGCAAAGGATGACTGGAGAATCCTTGCTTGGTGTTTTCCCGGTTGCATCGGAAAAACCTTTGCCAGAACCAATCTATTCGGCAAGCCCCCACTGGTTTAGGGATTCACGAACCTCTCCTGGATACTAGAAAAGTCTTTGCCTTATTGTGGAAGTTGCGGAGCGTCCCTTGCGGGACGCTTCTCAACTCGCTAAAAAGACGGATTACTCCGCCTGTTGCGCTGCGAGGCGCGTTTCGAGAGCAACTGCCGTAGCAGCGCTCTTTTTGGCCAGTGTTTCGCTAACCGCGAAACCACCGGTTGCCTGCAGGCAGGCGATTGCAATCATTAACGCGACGGCGAGCTTTTTCATGATTAACCTCATAGAAAATGCGCGCCATCCCCCTTGCGGACAGATAGCACGCAAGGTGGAAAAACCGGCCTGCTTTCGCAGGGACGGGACAAAGATGCCTTTTGGGTCATCATTGCCAGTTGTAGCCCTTTCATTTCGACTGGAAACAGTGAAATGCCATAACGGACGCAGGGATCACGAAGCATGTAGCCTCAAACTGATAGGAGGTCTTACGACAACATGCTCAAGAGAACCCGTTGGCCGACGGGAGGCGGTGTGTCTCTGATGGAGACATGTGCAGTACGAAAACGTACGGCACTTTTATCCCGGAAGGGGATTGTTTGACAGCATTACGCGGGAAACCCGTTAGGGATTCCATGACCTTTCTAGCCATGGATTGCTTATCTGCTGTTTGAGGTTATCAACCTGAATTGAAGTAACTTAACGCAGTTGTGGCGAGTCAGACTAAGCCGACTATAGGAAAAGTTCCTATTTGTGAAATGCATCACGGAGGATGCTGTGGTTGCGCAAAGCAACCGTCTTTGAGGTCCGCAATGGACACACGAAGAAAATCGGCTTTCCGGAACATTGGTGCTCTGGAAAGCCGCCTACTACGCGGCTTTTTCCCGAAAACTCCGCGCGACATTGCTCACAACGGGAATGTCGGCACGGTTGCACGAGATTTGCGATGAATAGGCCACCGTCGTGACCTTCTTGAATCTGCTCGAAACGGTGTGTGTTCCAGCTACACAGCCAGCTTCATGGGGCTGACATGTGTAATTTAGAGCAGCACGAACTTTGTGTCAACCGCTTGTTGGGAAAAAGCCTCGGCGCTTATCGCGACGAGGCTTTTGCTGATACTCAAAACAGCTTAATCTGCCAATTGTTCCGGCTTCTGCGTTACTAAAGACTCAACGTCTTTGCTGTCTTGCTTATCGGCTCTTTCTCTTATTGTCTGTTGAATATTGGCTCGAACAGCCGCGCTTACTTCTACGGGCATCTCCGCCAACCAAGCTTCAAAATCAAGAATCATTTTGAATATCCTTTCAAATATGCCCTGCTTCCTGGGCGGCTCTGATCAACTGCTTGATCAGGTGCGCCGGCAAGTTTTTCGGCGTTCTGGTGCTAAACCAGTTTGCTGAAAACGGCAGGGTTTCGTAACGGCGAAGTTGGAACTTCGTTGCTACGGCCAGACCACAAGATGCTAGATCCTGTGTTTTATTGACGACGAATTCCCCCATGTAAACAACTTCTGTTTTCTGACTCGTACCTTTGGCAACGGTCAAATAGGACAATCCGTTTTTCTCAGAAACGTCCAGTACGATGACCGGCCGTTCCTTCGCTTTTGTGGCACATCCTTCCTCTGGCAAAAACGCCCAGAGAATATCCCCGACTTGCGGGGCGAAAGAAAGCGTGTTCATGCTTGTCTCCTTGCCCCGATGGGGTAATTAATTAATCGTTAGGCATCGACTCCTTGAGTGCGGCTAATTTAGGGAATCGCTGCTTCTTTTCCGGATCGGACGGACGGAATCCGAGGGCGTCGGCAATAAGGATATTGACGAATTCCTCGGTACTGCTGCTTCCGCGCTGTCTGGCGTACTCCTCTAATGTTGAGAGTCGTACGCCGTCTTCGGAATCTGTATCAGGTAAGTTGATGATGAGTTGAGCCATATCAAATGCTCCTTTCATCCTCAATGCTACCTGCTTCTCACCTCGATTCAAGTGCATCTTGGCTCCTTTATATGATACGGGGAACCTCGCCTTTGGGAAGGTTCCCCGCAGGTTGTTGTCAAGCCGCAGCTTTGTACTTCAGCTGCGACACAAGGCAATCAGAAGCATCCTGATCAGCTCTTTGGTTCAAGAAACTCGGCTGATAGATACTCCCCCCTTGATAGGCGTACAAATAGCGCACTTCCACTACCGTTCCCGGTTTTGGGATTTCTTTGGATGGTGGAATCGTGACGTTGCCTACTGCGACCGGCATACCGTCTTGATACAAGCGCAACGAAACACTTCTGCGGTCGGCGTTATTGCCATCGACTTCGAAGGTTGCTGTCTCGTAGAACTTGTACTTCAGTTGATCGCCCAGGCTGTTCGGACGGCCTGCCGAATAGATCGACTGACCCCGCTTTAAAACGACCCCTTCGCCATTGCGCGCACGGACTTCCTCAAGCAAGTCCGTTTTTTGTTGGGTGGTTAGCGCAGTCGTAACGATTGTTACGTTTTCGCCAGCGATTCTGGACAATAACGAGACTAACGCCTCGTAACGATTCAGATAGGTCTGGTTGCGCATGTCCTTACTGCCGGCCTGAAGGAGATCGAACACATAAAAATGATCGCCTACCAGTTCGCCATCAACGACCGTCCCGCCCGGAAGCTGGGAAAGATCAAATGCCAGTGCTTGCGGTATCGCGCGCACCAGCCCTTTGCGATTGCTTCCGATGACCGTTGCGTCGGTTTCCTGCACCTTCACCATCAATCGCTCTCCATCGTGCTTCTCTTGAGCGATCCATTCCGAATTGCCAAGGCAATCCTTCATGGTCGCTTCGTCGATGGCGTTCAACAGTTGCGGCAGCAGTCCTGACGGGGCTTTCCCTTCCGGCAGATTCTGGTAAGGAACTCCATCATCTCCGGTTACATAGCCCTTGCCGACTTTCTCGGCGACGAGCTTGTCATACACCTTCTTCGCTTTCTCAAAAGTCAGCGGTTCAGATGTTTTTGTTCCGGTCTGGAGCGGTCCTCCACGACGTCCATACTGGAAGTCCACGGTGTAGAGCGATCCTTGCGGAACTTCGCGCAACTGGACGTGGTATTCCTTGTCGCTCGAACCTTGGGTGAAATAAAGACTTGTTTGCATGATTTTCTCCTGTTTTCAGGGAAACCATGCCCCAGAGGGAATGATTTTCCCTGTGGGTTTGAAATGCTGGATCTGTCAGAACGACCGGTATTTCCAGCTACCGTTTTGGCTACGCCAAAAAGACTTGTTTTCGGAAACGCGTTCGCTTGCGAAAACATTCTCTTTTGTTCTGCTGGCTTCGTGTTCGTTGATATCCTCCCCGGCCTAAACGCCGGGGCTTTCCGCGCTAACTGGTAACACCAGCTACCGTACCATCATCCTACGCTGTCTCAATGTACCGCTCAACACCCCCGCAAACTGCGCGGAGGTGTGAGTCAGCTTTCAAGCTATGCGGCTTTACTGAGCGCCGAATAGCCCAATCGTTTCCATGCTTCCGGATCGACCGGCAAGGGCGTTACCCTGCCCGCCGCCATATTCACGAAAAGTGCGTGATGCGTTATCTTGCCGTGGCGACATAACTGCCACAACAAGTTCAGCGCATGCAAGGCCACGCCGCGATTAACGAACAAGCCCTGCTTTTCCAACGCATCCGCCAGCGAGCAGCTGGGAATGTCGTCGGTCTCATCCAGCGACGGATCGACGGTTTCCGGATACAGATCGGCTACTGTCGGCAACCGATCCCGTCCTTTGAAACGCCACTCCGCCCCCGGTATCTCCCCAAGGACGACTTGCCCTTGATGAAGACTGTTGCCGATATCCAGCCAGTAACATCCCTCTGGCGCCGATTCGGCGATAACTTTTCTGGCTGCGCGATTATCTACGCAGCCGATCACGATGTCAGTCCCGCGAAAATCATCATCTGACCGGACTCGTTTGACTTCCGCCTGCCAGTTCAAACCAAATGCCATATTCAGGCGATTGATGAGCACTGTCGCTTTCGGCTGGCCGATATCCGACCAAACAAAAGCCTGTCTGCCCACGTTCGACTCAGACACCGTGTCATCGTCGATTGCGGTCACCTGCAAACCACCGGGATGCCCGAGGGCAATCATGGCGGTATGCAGTTGGACCAGTCCGTTCAGGACATGGCTTCCTGTGCCGCCTGCGCCGACCACCATGACCCGGATCGCGCTTTGAAGAAGCGCGGGGTGAATGAAGTGTTCCATGTTTTCTCCTTGAGTTGTATCCCGCCATTCGCTGTGACAACAGCGTCAAGAGGGATGGTTTTTCCGAGCAGGCACAACCGGATGGCCGTGCTTACCTTTTCCTTGTGGCAATTGCCCAGAACGAGCGATACCTTGATTTCGCCTTGGTCATCCTTATTGTCTTCTCTGGAAAAGAAGGCCGGAAGGCAACCGTGCGAATGCAAATCGACGACAAGATGCTCGTTATCGTTCAAGCGCGGACGGTTAAAACTGATCGCCGCCTCGCTGGCCTGTTCGTTGAGCATTCCGACTAAACGGAACTGTCCGGAATTTTCATTCCAGACCATCCATGCCGCCGTTTCTTGCGGACACCGCGCTTTAGCCATCCGACTGAACTCTTGCATCAAATTCAGCGGTAGCTCGCCGCACAGCATCGTTGTGGTCGCAGACAATTGCCCGTAAGGCATCGCCACTTTGTTGTTTATTGCCAGCGGTGTGATGACATGCAACCAGGGTCGCCACACTTCCAGCCACAAACCATTGGCCGCGGCCAGAAAACGATGCCCGGCATGATTCAACAGCTCGAAATCACCGAACCGAGGAACCATCACCGTTGGCGTGACGCTTTGCAGAATCTGATCACGGGTATCCATCACAACTTCCTCCCAATATCAGCAAGAAGGCTTTCGATGGTGCGCCCGGTTTTGACCAGAACCTCGTTTGGAAAGGTTTGATGCTTTCCGTCGAGGAGCGTTTTCCAGAAATCTGCCGGTCCTTTTTTGTGCAGCACCAGTTTCATGGGCTGATGCACGTTCGGATGAGCAAATACCGATTCGAAAAATGCTTTTTCCCAAAGCTCCGGCGTTCCGGCGTTCGTACCTTTCGGAACGTCCGCTGAACCGACGCAAATTACCCCGCTGTCCCAGACGTTAAAGTACGGCGCCTGATAAAGCGGTGTTTTGGCGCCCGGCCGACGATTCCCCTTGATGGCAAATATCTGCCAACCAATGGGACTTACGGCAAAGACCAATGCCGGATGCGGCGTGACCGCATTGCGCGTTCCGATCTTGTCCGCTTTGAACCACACACGGCGGCTTTGCGGTTTTGCCCACCAAACCATCCAGTGGGGGCCACGGGAAAGAATCTTCCCGTCAAACAAGATCGGTTTTTCCGACCGAGCCGGATCGAGCGCACTGAACAACGAGCGCAAACCCGATGTCGTTGCCGGTTGCCCGGCTTCGATCTTGATGCTGCCCTTTTCGTCTTCGGACACGGAGTGTACTGAGGCAAATACTGCTTCGCCTCTGTCCTTTCCGTACAGGATAATTGCGTGCCTGGCGCGCATATTCTGCTCGCCAACGTCAATACTGATCATTTTTGGCTCCTTAGTTAGGGGTTGTCAGGCTGCTTAGCAGCTCATCCAACTTGTGGTATAGGGTCAGGCCAAGATGTAATTCCTTGACCCATTTTTCGCAGTCAGCCACTTCTGCTGGAATCGTCCACAGAGAAGAAATCTCAGTGAACTCATCGCAGCACTCGTTGGCTCGATTCACGTAATCATCGGCGACCTGTGATATCGGGTCGCTGTCATTCCACCGAACAAAAGCCCCGCGATAAACTGGCTCAAGTTCGGCAAGTTCCGGCGTTGGCAAGTTCACGTTCTCTTTGCCCAGATTCAGCACTTCGAGAATGATTGTCGCCACCTCGCTGACTTGGCGATCCGGATGCTTTTTTAGGGCGCTCAGACGGCGAAGGGAAAACCCTTTCCCCGGGTGAAGCACCCACGACGGGAAGCTTTGGTCATAAAGATCAGGGGAGAGCCTTTCTTCGCGTTCTTCTGCGTCCATTTCCATGGCATCTGCCTCTGCTTCCCATTCCTCCTTGGTTTCAGCTCCCCACCACCAGAGAGATACTGCTTCATCTCGGGCGCGAACGGGTGACCAGCTATCGAAGGTTCTCCAACTGGCTTCCGTCAGGGCGCGCATGGTCATTTGTCCAAGCCCTTTCACTTTCGTTTCCAAGGCGAGGACTTTGTCACTGACGTACGCTGGTTCCGCGTCGTTGCTGAGTTCGACCGCAAGCCAGAAATCGGACTCCGATTCCTCGTTGCTGGGATATCCCATAACGCTTTCCATGCTGCATGCCACGGAGAGATGGATGCTCGAAACGTATTTCGGTGTTCCGACAGTACCTGTTACGAGCCGGTCAAGACCGGTTCTCACGAGTGCTTTCGTATCTCCTTCATCCGTTTCATTGAGAAAACCGTGGTTGTACAAAGCCAAGGCCATGCGGGACAGGTTTTGAGTCTTTCCCGCATTGTTCTGCAACTGCGCTGGCACGGAAGCCGACGCCGGCAGTCTTAAAGGATCAAGTGGACCTCTGACGCGGGTGGCCGGAGCCGATCCGCTGCAGACGAATTCACCGATCTCTCGACGAAACCGTTGAGTCCTTTTATACATATCCTCATCTCCTTATCGTCAAAAGAGGGCAACGCCGGAGCGCTGCCCTCTTCTTTGATTTGCCCTTCGGAGATGGCTGTAAGCCTTTCCTTGAGCGTTGTCATGATTCACCCCTTGGTTCCGGCCGAACGCCGAAACTCATAGACGAGTTTGTCGCCCTTACGAGTCGGACCTTCAATCGCCGCTGTGGTGATTTCCGGAAACGACGCGGAGTACACGTCGCGTACTTGCTCCGGGGTCAGCCCGGCACCAGGACACGGCAGTTCCGCACCGTTGTAAGAAAAAACGCGGGTCAAATTGGTGATGGTCGCCATTTTTCCCTCCTTACAGCAAAGATGCGAGATCAAGTTCGCCCGACTTCGGTTCTGACTTTTGAATCGGTTGAGGCGTGCAGCCCTCATCCTTTTCGTCGTCATCGCTTTCGTCTTCGGGTTCCAGATCATCGACCGACACGGGGGTCGGCGTTGCCGGTGCGGCTGCTTTTGCGAGTTTTGCCGGGGTGGCTTTTTTGGCCGCCGCCTGCATTTCCGCTTGGGCTGTAGCCAATTGCTCGTTGAGGGTTTTGCGTGATGCGGCATACGCCCCAACCAAACTGGCAAACTCGGCATCCAACTCCTCCGGTGTTCCGGAGAGGCCAAGCGGTACTTTGATGCCGCCTGTTCCGGCTTTTGCGCCGGAAGGGGTTACGGTCACCGCCAACAATCCATCCGGCTGGACGGAGAGAGTGACGGCTACGTAGGCGTTATCCGCGATAAGCGGATAGAGCGTTTTAAAGAAGCTCATTTTCGTGATCTCCAAAAATCGGGGAATCACGCTCCCAAGGGAACATGATTCCCCTATGGGTTGAAATGCTGGATTAGGCG
>CAZZDF010000009.1:0-16882 GCA_964652915.1 uncultured Propionivibrio sp.
TTCGCGATATCGCCGATCCGACATCGAGTCACGATTTTGGCAAGGACATCATTCCGGCAGCGGTACGCAACGGTGTCGCCATGTCGCATTCCTTCGATCGCAGTTGCGTTCATGCACCCGAAGAGCGGGTAGGCAAGGAAGACTATTGGCGCGACGTAGGAACCGTTGATGCCTATTGGGAAGCCAACATCGACCTGACGGCGACCGATCCGTCGCTGAACATATACGACCGTGGCTGGCCGATCTGGACCTATCAGCAACAATTGCCGCCGGCCAAGTTCGTACATAACCAGATTGATCGCCATGGGATTGCCATTGAATCGACGGTGTCCGGCGGGTGCATCATTTCCGGTGAAATGAATCGCTCCCTGCTGTTCTCCAATTGCCGGGTGCATTCGTATTCGAAGATCAACTGGTCGGTGCTGCTGCCGGATGTCATCATTGGTGGTGGCGCCAGGCTCAATCGTTGCATTATCGATCACGGGGTCAATATTCCGCCGGGGATGGTCATCGGCGAAGATCCTGAGGACGATGCCCGGCGCTTCCGGCGTACGGCCAACGGAATTACACTGGTGACCCGGCAGATGCTTGAGCGCCTTGTCTGAATAACTGGCCAATCGGTATCGAATAGACATTCGGAAAAAAACGATGCGGATACTACACGTTGCAGCGGAAATCTATCCCCTGGTAAAAACCGGCGGTTTGGCCGATGTGGTTGCGGCTTTGCCGCCCGCATTGGCGGCGCGGGGCCTCGATACAAGAGTCCTCGTGCCGGGAATGCCAGCAATTCTTGCTGGGATGAGTGATCTCAAGCCCTTGATCCGGATTGGCCCGGCCTTCGGGGCGGCCGTGATCACCCTGCGGATCGGCCGTCTGCCAGATAGCGGGTTGCTTGCTTACGTGATTGATGCGCCGTTCCTCTACGAGCGCGAGGGCAATCCTTACGTTGGTCCCGATGGTCACGACTGGAGCGACAATCATCGTCGTTTTGCCCTGCTTGGCTGGATTGCCGCGCATCTGGCCTCCGGCGAACTCGATTCATCCTGGCGACCTGACGTTGTGCATGCGCACGATTGGCATGCCGGATTGGTGCCGGTTTACATGGGCTTGTGTCCCGGCTTGAAGGCATCGAGCGTATTTACCGTTCATAACCTGGCTTTCCGCGGCATCTTCCCGATGGACTGTCATGCGGATCTCGGATTGCCGATGTTCAAACTGACTCCGCAAGGCATTGAATTCCACGGCAAGATTTCGTTCATGAAGGCGGGACTCGTTTATTCGAGAAAGGTCACCACGGTAAGTCCCTCATATGCTCGCGAAATCTGCTCTCCCGAGTTCGGCTGTGGCTTGGAGGGCGTATTGCGTGATCGCGGCGGCGATGTTTCGGGCATTCTGAATGGCGTCGATTACGAAGTATGGAATCCCGAAGATCCGGTGATTGCCGAACCGTATAACGCGGACGATCTTTCCGGCAAAGCGGCATGCAAACATGCTTTGCGTGCTGAACTTGGTTTGTCGGATGAAGCGGAAGGCCCGTTGTTTATTGTGGTCAGCCGTTTGACTTCGCAAAAAGGCATGGACTTGTTGCTGGGGGCCTTGCCAGACTTGCTGCGGGAGGGCGGACAGCTTGCCGTACTTGGAACGGGTGAGAGCGATCTGGAAGCCGGATTCCGCTATGCGGCCGCGGCAAATCCAGCGAATGTTGCCGTGCATATCGGCTATGACGAGGAAATGTCGCACCGTTTCATGGCTGGCGCTGATGTGTTGCTCGTGCCCTCGCGTTTCGAACCGTGTGGTTTGACACAGCTTTATGCTCTGCGCTACGGAACCTTGCCGCTGGTACGGCGAATCGGTGGTTTGGCGGATACCGTATGCGATGTGACGCCAGGTAATCTGCAGGCTGAACGCGCCACCGGATTTGCCTTTGACGAGGCTTCGCGTTACGCTCTTGGCGCCCGTATCCGTGAAGCGTGTGCGTTATACCGGGATCAAGCGGTCTGGCGGAGCGTGCAAAGGCGCGGTATGGCGCAGGATTTCTCGTGGGATGATTCGGCAGCGCATTACGAAGCGCTCTATCGAAGTCTCTAGCAACAAACGCCGGCCAAAAACCGCAGGTCAATAACCATACTAGCCGTGCCTTGCGAGCGCACGGCTAAACCTGTTTGCCATTGGCTCGAGTGTTCTTGATGTTTTGCGACAACAGCACGCAAACAAACACCCGCGAGCACCTGGAGAGTCCTCGGAGAGGCGCTCTAAGTCAATGAAAGCTCACTGGCGGCGCTGATGTCGTGCTCGTTGGTTCAGCACGGCCACGCAGCGCTGCTCTTGAGTGTGTACTTTCTTTCTGGGTGCTTACTTGCTTCCGCTGAGCAGGGCAGCGATGTCGGCCTCGGCCTCGATCCAGTCGCGCACCGGGTCGCTCTTGAAGTGGTTGCTTTCTGCACGATAGTAAGCAGCCTCGGCAATCATCCGGTAACGTTGCTCGTCGCTTACCGTCATGGCAACAGGCGCTTTTTTGGCAGCCGGTTTGGCTACCGCAGCTTTTTTCGCCACAGGTTTGGCCGCAACGGGCTTGGCTGCAGCTTTAGGCGCTGGTTTTGCCGCTACCTTGGCAACCGCTGGTTTCGCGCTTTTGGCGGCGGTTTTGGTTGCCGGTTTTTTGGACGATGCTTTCGTGGTCGTTTCGGCCATGGTTTTCTCCTTTTGAGGTGAAAAAATTGGTAGCAATTACCAATACGTGAATTGTACTACGTATGCGAGATTGATATTGCTATTGTTTTTTGTCCGTTCATTCAAAGGCATTAATGTTGTTTATTCAAGACAAGAGCCGGTTTATCGAGCTGATGTCGGGTGGGTGTCCGAGCGTCTTCTTGGCGTGCGTCCGTAAAGCTTGGTTATTTCGGCGATTCGTTCGGCGTGCCAGGGGGCGACCTGACTCCAGCTAAAGCGCCATTCCCAGGCGCCTTCAGGCTGCCCAGGGCGATTCATGCGGTGGTTGGTGTCAAGGCCCAGAATGTCCTGCATCGGGACGATTGACAGAGCCGCGACCGAAGAAGAGGCGGCGCGAATCAGATCCCAATGGATTTCATCGCCACTGCTGCTGAGGTAGCGGCGCACAAAATCTTTTTCCTGTTCGCTCAGAGATTTCCACCAGCCTTGTGTCGTGTCGTTGTCGTGGGTGCCGGTATAGACGACGGAATTGCGCTCGAAGTTGTGCGGCAGGTAGAGATTGTCGGTGTGCCCGTCGAAGGCAAAATGCAGAATACGCATGCCGGGTAGGCCGACTGCCTGACGCAGAGCGGTTACTTCCGGGGTAATGATGCCCAGGTCTTCGGCAATGATTTTCAGTTGTCTTCGTGATGGTTCGGTCGAATCGTCCAGTGCTTTCTGCAGAGCAGTAAACAGGGCCATTCCTGGGCCTTTTTTCCATTGGCCGTTGATTGCGGTTTCTTCATCGGCCGGGATTTCCCAGTACGATTCCAGCCCGCGGAAGTGGTCGATGCGTACAACGTCGCATAGGCCGAGTGTTGTGCGCATCCGTTCGATCCACCAACGATAGCCTTCCTGAGCGTGTGCCGACCACTGATAGAGGGGGTTTCCCCAGTGCTGTCCGGTTGCGCTGAAATAGTCGGGGGGGACACCGGCAACTACGCGCGGGTAGCCTTTTTCATCCAGATCGAATAATTGCTGGTTGGCCCAGACGTCGGCGCTGTGGGGAGACACGAAAAGTGGCATGTCGCCGATGATCTCGATACCTCGGCTATTCGCGTAGTGTTTCAGCGAGGCCCATTGGCTGAAAAAGCGCCATTGGCAGAATTTCCAGAAATTGCATTCGTCGGCCAGCTTCTCGGCGGCTTCCTTCAAGGCTTTGGGCTTGCGCTGGGCCAGCCCGGCCGGCCAGTTTTGCCAGACTTTGCCGCGGCCTCCGTGGCTTTTGTCGAGCGCCATGAACAGCGCGTAATCGTCAAGCCAGCGACTGTTCTTGGCGCAGAACTCGGAAAACTCTTTGTGTGCGTTGCGCCGGGCGTCTGCGAAGAAACGCTCGGCAGCCATGCGCAAACGAGACATGCGGAAGAGCCTTACGGCTTGGTAGTTGATCTGGTTTTCTTTTACGCCGACCGGTGGAACAACATTGGCGTCGGTCAGCCAGCCTGCGTCGCGTAGTTGGGTCAGATCAATCAGCAATTCGTTGCCGGCGAAGGCAGAAGGACTCATATAGGGAGAGTTGCCGGGGCCGACGCCGCCAAGGGGAAGGACTTGCCAAAGGGTTTGCGCGCCAACGACCAGCCAGTCGACGAAATGATAGGCGGATGGCCCCAGGTCGCCTGAGCCATAAGGGCCTGGGAGCGAAGTTGGGTGCAGCAGGATGCCGCTATGACGGAAAAAAGACATGATGCTAGTCCTGTGAAAGTATCTGGATGCTGCGTGGCGAGACTACGCTGGCGTTGTGATGTGGCGATGAGGCGAACGGTTCGGGGGCGCTGGTTTCGCAATGCAGCTGCCATTGTCCCGGCGGTAGTCTGAATTCGATCGTCTGCGGTTCGCGGTTGATCAGCACCAGCAGCAAAGGGGCATCCGGTGCAGCTTCCGGGGGCGAGAGGACGAGTCCCAGTACGCCAGCGAAACCGCCATGCCAGTCATCGACGCGCATTTCGCGTCCTTCGGGGTGCCACCAGCGAATGTCGCGTTGGCCTTGCGCGTCGACATTGCCGGTCAGCCAGTTTATTCGTCGCAGTTGCGGGAATCGACGGCGCAGCTCAATAAGCCCGGCAGTAAAGGCGATCAGATCGGTGTCGGCATGTTGCCAGTCGAACCAGGTCAGCAGGTTGTCCTGGCAGTAGGCATTGTTGTTCCCCGATTGCGTGCGACCCAGTTCGTCGCCGCCTTGCAGCATCGGCACGCCTTGCGCCAGAACGAGGGTTGTCAGCAAGGCACGCTGCAGGTCATGACGAAGCTTGAGTACTGCCGGATCGTTGCTTTCGCCTTCGGCGCCACAGTTCCAGGAGAGATTGTGACCATGTCCGTCGTGGTTGTTTTCTCCATTGAGCTCGTTGTGCTTGTTTTGATAACTGACCAGATCACGCAAGGTGAAACCGTCATGCGCGGTGATGAAATTGACACCGGCTTGCGGTGCGCGTCCGCTATTTCGGAAGATTTCGCTTGAACCGGCAAGGCGTTGCGCCAGTGCCGATGCGCCAACTTCGCCGGTTAGCCAGAAAGCGCGAACGTCGTCGCGGAACCGATCGTTCCATTCGCTCCAGCCGGGCGGGAAGCGACCCAGGCGATAACCGTCGGGGCCGAGATCCCACGGCTCGGCGATCAGTTTGACGCGTTGCAGTAGCGGGTCTTGCCGGATGGTGGCGAGGAAGCCGCTGTCGCGTGTTAGCGTGGCCGCGAGGTCAAAACGGAAGCCATCGACGTGCATGACTTCAACCCAGTAACGCAAGGCGTCCATGACCAACTGCAGAACCCGTGGATGGGCGAGGTTGAAGGTGTTGCCGCAGCCGGTGAAGTTTTCGTAGAGGTTCGGATTGTCGGCCGGAAGCCGGTAGTAGCTGGCGTTGTCGATGCCGCGGAACGAGATGACCGGGCCTTTTTCGTCGGTTTCTGCCGTATGGTTGAAGACCACGTCGAGAATGACTTCGATGCCTTCCGCATGCAGGGTGCGAACCATCGAGCGGAATTCGTCCATCACCGAATCACCGTTGATGTGCGCGGCATAACGCGGTTCCGGAGCGAAGAAAGCGAGCGTGTTGTAGCCCCAGTAGTTGGTGCGGCCGCTACGCACCAGCCGTTCTTCATCCAGGAAGCAATGAACCGGCAGGAGGTTGACGGCGGTGATTCCCAACCGTTTTAAGTGCTCGAGCATGGGGCGTGAAGCCAGTCCGGCATAGGTGCCGCGCAGATGCTCGGGAACGCCGGGGTGGCGGCGCGTGGCGCCTTTGACATGCACTTCGTAAAGGACAGATTCCGACCACGGAGTTTCGGGCGGGGTGTCATCGCCCCAGTCGAAGGATTCGTCCACGACACAGGATTTTAGCCCGTTGGTAGCCGATGGCGGGTGACCGTAGGAAAACACCCCGGTCAGTTCTCGTGCATAGGGGTCGATCAGCAGGCGGTTGGGATCATAGCGATGGCCGGGCGTATTCGGGCCATTGACGCGAAAGGCGTAGCAGAGTCCCGGAGCGGCTCCGGGGAGGTAGCCGTGCCAGACCTGATCGGTGCGCCCCGGAAGCGGATAGCTGTGCACCGTGTGCCCTTCGAAGAGGCACAGCTCGACGCGTTCCGCGTGGGCGGAAAACAGTGCGAAATTGACCCCCGCACCGTCCCAGTGTGCGCCAAGCGGCCAGGGCCGGCCATGAGTCAGGGTCGAGGCGATGGTTAGTGCTCCCATTCAAGAAAAAGCGTGGCCAATGGTGGCAAGGTCAGCGTGATCGACCAGCCCTGGCCGTGCGACGGAATCTCTTCGGCGTCAACCTGACCAAAGGCGTTACCGACATTGCTTCCCCCGTAATACTCCGAATCGGTATTGATTCGCTCGCGGTAAATGCCTGGCCCCGGTGCGCCAAGACGGTAGTCGTGGCGAATCACCGGGGTGAAATTGCAAATGCACAGGATGGCGTGTGATCGGTCGGTACTGCGGCGGATGAAAGCGATAACGGAATTGTCGGAGTCATTCGCCGAAATCCATTCGAAGCCTGATGGGGCGAAATCGAGCTCATGCAATGCCGGGGTGGTGCGATAGAGGTGGTTCAGATCCTTGATCAGGCGGAACACGCCTTCATGTTGCGGGAAGTCGAGCAGGTTCCAGTCGAGCGAGCCGCCATCGTTCCATTCGTTCCACTGGGCGAATTCGCCGCCCATGAACAGCAGCTTCTTGCCCGGATGCGCCCACATGAAGCCGTAGAGCGCTCGCAAATTGGCAAACTTTTGCCAGTAATCGCCGGACATCTTGCCGATCAGCGAGCCTTTGCCATGAACGACCTCGTCATGCGACAAGGGGAGGACAAAGTTTTCGGTAAAGGCGTAGAGCAGGCCGAAGGTCAGCTGATTGTGATGGAAGCGGCGATGGATCGGGTCGTGTGACATGTAGGCCAATACATCGTGCATCCAGCCCATGTTCCACTTGTAGTGAAAGCCCAGTCCGCCAATCGATGGCGGGCGGCTGACCGAAGGCCAGGCCGTGGATTCCTCGGCGTAGGTCATCGCGCCAGGACACTCCTGGCCGATCGTTTCGTTCATCCGGCGCAGGAAATGCACCGCTTCGAGGTTCTCGCGGCCACCGTAGATGTTAGGAATCCATTCGCCCGGAGCGCGGCTGTAATCACGGTAAAGCATGGAAGCAACGGCATCGACACGTAATCCGTCTATACCGTATTGCTCGATCCAGAACAGAGCGTTGCCAACCAGATAGTTGAATACCTCACGCCGGCCAAAATTGTAGATCAGCGTGCCCCAGTCCTGATGCATGCCTTCTCTCGGGTCGGCGTGTTCGTAAAGCGGTCTTCCGTCAAAGCGCGCCAGCCCCTGTTCATCCGTCGGAAAGTGCGCGGGCACCCAGTCGACGATGACTTCCAGCCCGGCCTCGTGGCAGGCTGAAACGAAATCGCAAAAACCCTGGGGAGAACCAAAGCGTGCCGTCGGCGCATAAAGGCCAAGTGGTTGATAGCCCCACGACCCGTCGAATGGATGCTCCGACACCGGGAGCAATTCGAGGTGAGTAAAGCCGAGTTCTACAGCATAAGGGATCAGCGTTTCGGACAGCTGTTGCCAGTTGCAGAAGTTGCCGTCTTCATTGCGCTTCCAGGAACCGAGATGAACTTCGTAGATCGATACCGGGGCATTGAGTTTACTGGCGGATGGCGCCTTTGTGCGTGGTCGCGCATCGGGTAACCCGCAGACGATTGAAGCGGTGTTCGGTCGGAGTTCGGCGGCAAAACCGTAGGGGTCGGCCTTGAGCGGGAGCAGATAGCCTTCTTTCGAGCGAATTTCGTATTTGTAACGCTCGCCGGCTTTCAGACCGGGCAGAAATATTTCCCAGATTCCGCATTCCCGACGCAGGCGCATGGGGTGGCGACGTCCGTCCCACAGGTTGAAATCGCCGACGACACTGACGCGCTGGGCATCCGGTGCCCAGACGGCAAAGGCGCAGCCCTTGACGCCATCGATCTCGCGCAAGTGGGCGCCAAGGTGTTCGTAGGGGCGCAGGTGCGAGCCTTCGGCGAGCAGCCAGATGTCCATCTCGCCAAGAATCGTCTGGAAGCGATAGGGGTCATCGACCTCCTGCACGCCTCCCGGCCAATCAATTCGCAGCCGATAGTTGAAGGTCTTGCTGCGTCCGACGATGGATGCTTCAAAAAAGCCCGTCGAGCCGCCCAGTGAATCAATTATTCGCTCGTCAAGCTCGATCAGCTGTTGTCCGGTATCGGCATCGATGACCGATACCGATCGGGCGCCGGGCTGCAGGGTGCGTAGAAAAAGGCGGCCTTTGCTGTCGGTATGCAGCCCGAGCAAGGCAAACGGGTCGCCGTGGGTGCCCTGGCACAGGGAGATGACCTCGGCTTTGCTTAGCATGTCAGGCTTTCTTCAGTAATGAACCCATGTTCCAGGTGTCGATGGCATAGTCACGAATCGTCCGGTCGGAGGAGAAGGTGCCCATGCCGGCAACATTGAGAATGGCCTTGCGATGCCATTCGCTGGGAGTCTTGAACAGATTGTCGACCTTGCCCTGGGTGGCGATGTAATCGGCGTAATCGGCCAGCAGCAGGTAGTGGTCGCCGTAATTGACCAGGCTGTTAAAGACGTCGTGATAGCGCTTGCGGTCGTTCGGCGAGAAGAACCCCCCGTCGATCTTGTTCAGGGTTTCGTTGAGCAACGCGTCGTTCTGGTAGATGGCGCGCGGGTCGTAGCCAGAGGCGCGCAGCGCCTGAACCTGCGGCGTGGTGTTGCCGAAGATAAAGATGTTTTCAGCGCCGACGTTGTCGCGAATCTCGATGTTGGCGCCGTCCTCGGTGCCGATGGTCAGCGCGCCGTTCATTGAGAACTTCATGTTGCCGGTGCCCGAGGCTTCGGTTCCGGCGGTGGAAATCTGTTCGGAAAGGTCGGCCGCCGGCATGATCAGTTCGGCAACCGAAACGCCATAGTTGGGCACAAAAACGACGGTCAGCTTGTCTTTGGCGCGCGGGTCATTGTTGACCAGATTGGCCACGTCATGGATCAGCCGGATGATCTGCTTGGCCATGTAGTACGACGAGGCGGCCTTGCCGGCGAAGATCACGCAGCGCGGCGCCGCGTTGTCGTCCAGCCCGTGCAGGATCTGGTTGTAACGGGTGATGACATGTAGCACGTTGAGCAACTGGCGTTTGTATTCGTGAATGCGCTTGACCTGCACGTCGAACAGGCTGTTTGGATTGAGGATGACCCCGGTTTCACGCTTGATGTATTCGGCCAGACGTAACTTGTTGTTGAATTTGGCGATCGAAAATGCCGAGCGGAAATCGTCGTCGTTTGCCAGCGGACGCAGTTCCTGCAACCGGTCGAGATTGAGCCGCCAGTCCTTGCTGATGTGCCGGTCGAGCAGGTCGGCGAGTCCGGGGTTGGCTTGTGACAGCCAGCGGCGCGGGGTGATGCCGTTGGTTTTGTTGTGGAAGCGCCCGGGGTCGAGTTTGGCAAAGTCGGCAAAAATGGTTTTGACCATGAGGTCCGAGTGCAGCTGCGAAACGCCGTTGACGCGGTGGCTGCCGATGATGCTCAGGTGCGCCATGCGTACCCGCTTGTTGTCCTCGTTGCCGTCGGCATCGTCAATGATCGACAGGCGGCGGATCAGGTCGACGTCATCGGGGTATTTGGCGGAAACTTCGTTGAGGAATTCCTGGTTGATGCGATAGATGATGCGCAGGTGGCGCGGCAACAGGTAGCGGAACAGGCCGACCGGCCAGGTTTCGAGCGCTTCGGGCATCAGCGTGTGATTGGTGTAGGAGAAGATGCGCCGGCACTGACTCCACGCTTCGTTCCACAGCATCCCGTAGTCGTCGCACAGCAGGCGCATGAGTTCGGCAACGCTGATGGCCGGATGCGTGTCGTTGAGGTGGATGGCGATCTGGTCGGCCAGATTGTGCAGCGTGCCGTGTTCTTCCAGATGGTGGAACAGAATATCCTGCAGCGAGGCGGCAACGAAGAAGTATTCCTGGCGCAGGCGCAACTCGCGACCGGCAGGCGTGCTGTCGTTCGGGTAAAGAACCCACGAAATGTTTTCGAACCGGTTCTTGAATTCGGCGGCACGGGCGTAATCGCCGGAGTTGAAGGCGTTGAGATCGATCTGCGCGGGGGCGCCGGCTTTCCACAGGCGTAGTGTGCTGACCCGGTTGGTGCCGTGTCCGGGGATGACGTAGTCGTAAGCGCGCGCTTCGACGGCTTCGGCGGCGTTCCACTCGGCCCATTCGCCGTGGTGTTCGGCGGTGCCACCAAAGCGCACGGTGAAGTGCGTGCCGGGGCGTGGGAATTCCCATGGCGTTCCGTCGACCAGCCAGGAGTCCGGGTGCTCAACCTGGCCGCCGTTGATGATCGATTGCGCGAACATGCCGTATTCATAACGCATGCCGTAGCCCCAAGAGGGGAGTTCCAGCGTGGCCATCGAGTCGAGGAAGCAGGCGGCCAGTCGACCGAGACCGCCGTTGCCCAGCGCGGCGTCGGGTTCGCATTCGATGATGTCGGTCAGCGAGGGGCCGCCGGCTGCGGAGAAGGCCGCTTCGGCGCTTTCATGTAGGCCGATTGCGGAGAGGGCGTTATTCAGCGAGCGCCCAATCAGGAACTCCATCGACATGTAGTAGATACGGCGGGTTTTCTTTTTGCGGTCTTCAATCTGGGTCTTTACCCAGCGCTCGGCCAATTGGTCGCGGGCGACTTGCGAGATGGCTTTGTAGATTTCCTTGGTGTTTGCCGTAACCGGCTCGGCGGCAACGGATTTGAGCAGTTTGTCGTCGATTTCGGCGCGCAGTGCGGAGCCGTCAATGTTGTTGTCGTTCGTGTCGGACATTTTGCAGGTGCTCCAGTAAGTTTACAGGCTTCTTTGTTGTTCTTAAGGGCGTTGCGGTACCTAGCCACACCATAACAGTGGCTAGCATTACATAACTTTAGGTGCCCGCCAAGCGCGGCAATGTGAAATATTTCCGCAACCACAAAATGGGCCGTCAGTTTGTTGCAAACCTTGCATGCCATTGCCATCGACAGTGGCAAAAATGGAGGAATTGATTGTTTTGGCGGTCATTTGCCACCATCGTTTTGTGCATAGGCTCGGGTATCGTGTTAGCCTGTCTGAAACATATTCTTCGCTGACTTCGGAGGTGGGGTATGCGCCAGTTTTCCGGAACGTGGATGCACCATTCAGGGGACTTTTGGGGCGGTTTCGCGGCGATGCTTGTTGCATTGCCGGCGGCCGTGGCCTTCGGGGTTACCGTTTATTCGGCGATCGGCCCGCAATACGCAGCCTTTGGCGTTCTGGCCGGGATTTTGGGCGCCGCATCGCTCGGTTTGATTGCCCCGACTTTTGGTGGCACGGATCGCCTGATCAGTGCGCCTTGCGCCCCCGCGGCGGCAGTGCTTTCGGCCTTTGCCATCCAACTGGTGGCCCAAGGCGTGCAGCCGGTGGCGGTGGTGTTGATGATGACGGTGCTCGGCATCCTGACCGGGGTGATTCAGAGCCTGATCGGCTTTCTCGGGATCGGCAAGCTGATCAAATATATTCCGTACCCGGTAGTCAGCGGCTATTTGAGCGGGGTTGGCCTGATCATCATCGGCAGCCAGATTCCGAAGTTTGCCGGGGCTCCGTCGGGCAAGTTCTGGCTGGAAGTGTTGATTACCCCGCAGCATTGGGATTGGCGGGGGCTGGCGATCGGCGGGATGACCGTAGCGGCGATGCTGCTTGCGCCAAAGCTGACCAAGGACGTACCGGGAACAATCATCGGGATAATGGCAGGGATTCTGACTTATGTCGGCATTTCCTTTGTCGATCCGTCTTTGCTTGCGCTGGATGGGAATACGCTGGTGATCGGTCAGCTGGGTGCGACGACCGAAGGCTATGCCGAGCTGATCACTCAACGCTGGTATCAGATCGGCGAGCTTAAGCTGTCACAGGTGGCGGGGCTGGTCGGTAGTGCATTGACGTTGGCCGCGTTGCTGTCGATTGATACCCTGAAAACCTGCGTGGTGCTCGACCAGATGACGCGCACGCGGCACGATCCCAATCGCGAATTGGCGGCGCAGGGATTTGCCAATGTGGTGTCTTCGACGATTGGCGGCATGCCGGGGGCAGGCACCATGGGAGCGAGTCTGGTCAATCTTTCCAGCGGTGCCAAAACGCGGGTCTCCGGCATTGTCGAAGGGGTGATGGCCTTGGTTGTAGCGCTGTTGCTGAGCTCTTTCGTCGCCTGGATTCCGATTGCCACCTTGAGCGGCGTGTTGATCGTCGTGGGGCTGCGCATGATTGATACCGATCCCTTGCGCTTTCTGGAATCTCGTTCGACGGTTCTGGATTTTTCCGTGGTTCTGGTGGTGGTTTGTGTGGCCTTGTTTGTCGGTCTGATCGCGGCCTCTGCCGTTGGCGTTGTGCTGTCGATCATCCTGTTCCTGCGTGAGCAGGTTGGCGGCAACGTGATCCGGCGCAAGAGCTTTGTCGGCCAGCGTTCCTCAACTTGGTACCGGCCGGAAGCCGAGATGCAGGTTCTCGAGCAGCGCGGCAAAAGCGCGGTGATTTTTGAGCTGCAGGGCAGCCTCTTTTTCGGTACGACGCATCAGTTGTACCTGACGCTCGAGCCGGAATTGCAGACGGCCGAATATCTGATTCTCGATATGCAACGGGTGCAGTCGGTCGATGTGACGGCGGCGCACATGCTGCATCTGGTGCGTGACGTGCTTGCCGAACGCAATGCGCCGCTGTTGCTTTCCAATGTGCGTGAAAGTCTGCCGAACGGGCGGAATTTGCGCGAGTTTCTTGAGTTGGCCGGGGTGATTACCGATGACGAAAAAGTGATCATCATGCCGTCGCTGGAAGCGGCCATCGAGTGGGTCGAGGATCGTCTGCTGAGTGGACTGGGCAAGGCGGATGCCGACGCGCCGCCGCTGGAGTTGCATGAAATTCAGCTGTTCAAGGGAAGCAAGCCGGAGACACTTTTGGATTTGGCCAATTGTCTGGAAACGCTATCGTGCAAGGCCGGCGAGGTGGTTTTTGCGCGCGGCGATACGGCGGCGAATCTGTATCTCATCCGGCGTGGCGAATTGCGCATCATGGGTTGCGTTGGCGGCAGTTCGCGTTTGTGTCACATCGCGACCTTTGGTCCGGGTGAGTTTTTCGGCGGTTTGGCGTTTCTTGATCATCGTCCGCGCGGCAACACGGCGATTGCCTCGACTGATACCGAGCTTTATGTGCTGACCGAAGAAAAGTTCAAATATCTGGCCGAAGAGCACAAGCGGATTGCTTTCGTGCTGATTTGCCAGCTTGCCCGTACGCTGGCTATACGGCTCCGGCATACGGATGATGAACTGATGCTGTTGCAGGAAAGCTGAGTCTTTGTCGATCAAGTGGTGGTTCAGTTACGCCACTTGATTGAGCAACCCATGCTGGGGATTTGTTCCGCCGGTCCGCGACCGGTCTCGCTAATCTGACGCATGGCATCGACGAGTTCCTGGCGCGAGTCGGGGGGCGCCGGCTTGATCGTGCTCGAATCGAGGCGGCCACGGTATTGCAGTTCCAGATACCGGTTAAAGCCGAAGAAATCCGGTGTGCAGGCCGCGCCATAGTCGCGGGCGACCTGCTGGGTCGAGTCGTAAAGGTAGGGGAATGAAAAGTTCAGGCTCTTGGCCAGTTTTTGCATGTTGGCAAACGAGTCTTCCGGATAGGCGTGTGTGTCGTTGCTCATGATCGCGGCAACGCCGATGCCCATGGTCTGCAGTTCCACGGCAGTGCTGCAGATGCGATCAATAATGGCTTTGACGTACGGGCAGTGGTTGCAGATGAACATCAATAGCAGTCCGTTTGGCCCGCGCAGCGATGCCAGGGTCTGATGCTTGCCGAAGGTATCGGTTAGTTCAAAATCGTGGGCTTCCCAGCCGAGTTCGCTGATTGGGGCGCTGATGGGCATGAAGATAACTCCTGTAGGCAACTGGAACGCAGTCTTTTCCCTATAATACCAGCATGGGAACCCCACGATTTTTCTCGCCAGAGCCTCTGCGGCCCGCCTTGTCGGCGGGTTTGCCGGTTTGTCTTTCGGAAAACGCAGCGCGGCATGCCGGTCGTGTGTTGCGCTTGCGGGAAGGCGATGATCTGGTGCTGTTCGACGGCGTTGGCGGGGAGTATGCTGCACGCATCGTTTCGGTCGAGCGTGAGCGGGTAACGGTTGAGCTGCTTGCCTGGCACGATGTTGAATGCGAATCGCCACTGCGGCTGACGCTGATTCAGGCGCTGCAGTCCGGTGAAAAGATGGACATGACGGTGCAAAAAGCGGTTGAATTGGGCGTCTCAAGGATCGTTCCGGTGGCTTCGCGGCGCAGCGTGGTACGCCTGGAAGGCGAACGCGCCAAGCGTCGGGTCGAGCATTGGCGCGGCGTGGCGGTGGCGGCATGTGAGCAATGCGGTCGCAACCGGGTGCCGGAAGTGGCCGATTTGCAAGCGTTGGATCGGTGGCTGGGGCAGGCGGCGGAGGGCGATGCCTTGCGCTTGATGTTTGCGCCGGGAGGGGAGCGGTCGCTCGATCAGGTGCTCTCTGGCCATCGTGGTTCGATTGAGTTGTTGATCGGTGCCGAGGGCGGGCTGGCACCGGATGAGTTGGCGAAGGCAGAGGCGGCTGGTTATGTGCCAATCCGGCTCGGACCGCGCATACTGCGCACCGAGACGGCGGGTTTGGCGGCGCTGGCGGCGATTCAGTGTTTATGCGGCGACTTCACAGGGAGGTAGATCATGTTTGAATCTGCGGAATTGGGACACAAGATCGACAAGGCAACGTTTCGCGATGAGGTGCCCAAGCTGCGCGCCGCGTTGCTGGATGCGCAATTCGATTTCCGGGAAAACGGCAAATTTCCAATTGTCATTCTGATCAGCGGCGTCGACGGTTCGGGCAAGGGCGAAACGATCAACGTGCTCTACGAATGGATGGATCCGCGCTATCTCTCGACTTTGGCGTTTTCGGCACCGACCGACGAAGAGGCTGAGCGTCCGTACATGTGGCGTTTTTGGCGTGCCTTGCCGCCCAAGGGACGGATTGGCATCTTTGCCGGCTCGTGGTATTCCAGCCCGATTGCCGAGCGTATTCGTGGCAATCTTGACAAGGGCGACCTCGATCAGCGCATGGATCAGATCAACCGTTTCGAGGCGATGCTGGTTAATGAAGGTGCCTTGGTGCTCAAGTTCTGGTTCCATTTGTCGAAGGACGGGCAGCGTCAGCGCCTGAAGGCGATGGAGAACGATCCGCGCACCGCCTGGCGGGTGACCAAGGAAAGCTGGGCGCGCCTGAAAACTTACGACAAATTGCAGGAAGCCGCGGGTCACGTGCTGCGCATGACCAATACGCCGTGGGCGCCGTGGATCATGGTCGAGGGAACTGATGATCACTACCGTTCGCTGACCGTCGGCAAGGTCGTTCTCGATGCGATGAAGCGTCGCCTGGCCGACACGCGCGACCAGAACTTCCCGGTGGCGCCGCCGATGGCGCCGAAGATTGACTCGCTTGATGTGCTGACGGCGCTCGATTTGACGCAGAAGATCGAAAAGAAAGCCTACGAGAAAGAGTTGGCCAAGTGGCAGGGGCGGCTTTCCGAACTGGTGCGCCATCCCGATTTCAAGAAGCATTCGTTGATTCTGGCCTTCGAAGGCTCCGATGCGGCAGGCAAGGGCGGCAGCATCCGGCGCGTGACGGCGGCGATTGATGCGCGCCAGTATCAGATTGTGCCGGTGGCCGCGCCGACTGAAGAGGAGCGCGCGCAGCCCTATCTGTGGCGTTTCTGGCGGCATATTCCGCGTGTCGGGCGGGTGACGATTTTTGACCGGACCTGGTACGGGCGTGTGCTCGTTGAGCGCGTTGAAGGCTTTTGCAGCGAAGCGGACTGGCTGCGCGCTTATTCTGAAATCAACGACTTCGAACATGAGTTGCATGACGACGGAGCGATTGTCATCAAGTTCTGGCTGCAGATCAGCGACAAGGAGCAGCTCCGGCGCTTCAAGGAGCGCGAAAAAATCGAGTTCAAGCGCTTCAAGATCACCGAGGAAGACTGGCGCAACCGCGAAAAGAGCGAGGCTTATCACGCGGCCGTTTGCGATATGGTCGACCGGACGAGCACCAGCACTGCGCCGTGGACGCTGGTCGAGGCCAACGACAAGAACTTTGCCCGGGTGAAGATTTTGCGCACCATCTGCGAGCGTCTGGAAAGAACGCTATTCCCTGAAAAGGCCAAGGACAAGGCCAAAGAAAAGAGCAAATAGAAGAGTAAAAATAAAGGGCAAGGAAAAAAGACACCATGATCGATGAATTGAGTTCCGTTCACTTCGTTTCGCTGTTTCGTTCGGTTGCGCCGTACGTCAATCTGTTTCGCGGCAAGACCTTTGTGATCGCCTTTGGCGGCGAAGCGATTACCGGGCCGCTGGCGCGCACCATTGCCTATGACGCCAATCTGTTGGCGGCGCTGGGTGTGCGCTTGGTGCTGATTCACGGCTCGCGTCCGCAGATCGAAGAGGAACTGAATGAAAAAGGGCTCAAGTCGGAAATCCATCGCGGTTATCGGGTGACCGATGCGGCCACGCTCGATTGCGTGATCGACGCGGTCGGCAGTGTCTATCTCGAGCTCGATGCCATGCTCTCGCAAGGTCTGCCCGATACGCCGATGGCCAACAGCACGA
>CAZZDF010000010.1:0-15887 GCA_964652915.1 uncultured Propionivibrio sp.
GCCGGTTTCCTGCTCTTCATCCTGCTGACCTCCAACCCTTTCGAACGCCTCTTGCCGGGCGCCGCTGAGGGACGCGACCTCAACCCGCTGCTGCAAGACCCCGGACTGATTTTCCACCCGCCGATGCTCTACATGGGCTACGTCGGCTTCTCGGTAGCCTACGCTTTTGCCATTGCCGCGCTGCTTTCCGGCCGGCTGGACGCCGCCTGGGCGCGCTGGTCGCGACCCTGGACGACTGCGGCCTGGGCCTTCCTCACCCTTGGCATCGCGCTCGGCTCATGGTGGGCCTATTACGAACTGGGCTGGGGCGGCTGGTGGTTCTGGGACCCGGTGGAAAACGCCTCGTTCATGCCCTGGCTGGCCGGCACCGCGCTGATCCACTCGCTGGCGGCAACGGAAAGGCGCGGCTGCTTCAAGAACTGGACCGTGCTCCTGGCCATCTCGACATTTTCACTATCGCTGCTCGGTACCTTTCTCGTCCGTTCCGGCGTGCTGACCTCTGTCCATGCTTTCGCTACCGACCCGCAGCGCGGCATCTTCATTCTCGTGTTTCTCGTCGCCGTGATTGGCAGCGCGCTCGCCCTGTTTGCCTGGCGCGCACCGAAAGTCGGCCTCGGCGGACGCTTCGCCCTGCTCTCCCGCGAATCCTTGTTGCTCACCAACAACGTGCTGCTCATCGTCGCCTGCGCCTCGGTGCTGCTCGGCACACTCTACCCACTGCTCATCGACGCTTTGGGCGCCGGCAAGCTGTCGGTCGGCCCCCCCTATTTCGACACCATCTTTGCCCCGTTGATGATCCCGGTGCTCTTCCTGATCGGCGTTGCCCCATTTGCCCACTGGAAGCAAGCCAGGGCCAACGAATTGTCGCGCGCTTTGCGCGTACCCTTCCTCGCCGCCACCGCCATTGGCCTGCTCGCGCCAGTCTTTTTCGGGCAGTGGAAACCAATGGTGGCCTTTAGCCTGTTTCTGGCCGCATGGATCGTTATCAGCGCCTTGCGCAACGGCTTCGAGCGCATCCAGTCAATGCGCCCAGACCGCAGTTTTATGGCTGCGACCTTCGCCCAACCGCTCAGCTTTTTCGGCATGCACCTTGCCCACATCGGCATCGCCGTTTTTGTGGTCGGCGTCGCCATGGTCAACGGCTTCCAGACGGAGAAGGACGTCCGGATGGCGAATGGCGACGAAATATCCATCGGCGGCTACCATTTCCGCTTCAACGGCATCGAACAAGGGGCCGGCGCAAACTACACGGCGCTGATCGGCAACATCGACCTGCTCAAAGGCGAAAAACTGATCCGGAAAATGCGCCCGGAAAAACGCCTCTACGCTTCTTCGGCCATGCCGATGACCGAAGCGGCCATTGATTCCAGCCTGACCCGCGACCTCTACGTTTCGCTCGGCGAACCCATCGACAAAAGCCGTCCCGACGGTACCTGGGTCGTTCGCCTTTATCACAAACCTTTTGTCGGCTGGATCTGGGGAGGCTGTGTGCTGATGGCCCTGGGCGGCCTGCTCGCACTATCCGATCGACGCTACCGTATCAAGGCGAAGACCACCGCAGAACGGGAGGCTTCATGAACCGCTTTATCTGGCCACTGCTTGGTTTTGCCCTGCTCGTCATCCTGCTGGCCACTGGCCTGCGGCTTGACCCGCGTGACGTGCCTTCGCCGCTGGTCGGCAAACCGGCGCCAGTTTTTTCCCTGCCGAGAATCGACGCACCGGAGAAACCCTTCTCGCCGGCGGACATGCTCGGCCAAGTCTGGCTACTCAACGTCTGGGCGACCTGGTGCGTTTCCTGCCGGCAGGAACACCCGGTGCTCGTCGACATTGCCAGAAGTCATTCAATCCCGCTCATCGGTCTTAACTACAAGGAAGTCCGTGGCGATGGCGAACTCGATGCCGACAAGCTCAGCGCAGATGCCGAACAGGCGTTGGCCATCGAGCGCGCCTCCGGCTGGCTGAAACGGCACGGTAACCCTTATCAACTCTCGGTGCTCGATCTCGATGGCCGGGTCGGCATTGACTACGGCGTCTATGGCGTTCCGGAAACCTACGTCATCGATAAGGTTGGCGTTATCCGCCTGAAACACACCGGACCACTGACGCCAGAGTCCTTTTCCGAAAAAATCCTGCCCCTTTTGAAGGAGCTGGCGAAATGAACTCCTGGCGCCTGCTGGCGCTGTCACTGTGGCTGGCTCTGAGCAGTCTGCCCTTGCCCGCCAAGGAAGCGGCACCGCTTGCTGCCGACGAGGCCACCGAGCAACGCCTGGTCGACATCTCGTCCGAGCTGCGCTGTCTGGTTTGCCAGAACGAATCGCTTGCCGGCTCACGCGCCGAATTGGCCAACGATTTGCGGCGCGAAATCCGCAGCCAGATCAAGGCCGGCAAAACCAATAGCGAAATCATGGAGTTCATGGTCAGCCGCTACGGCGACTTTGTCCGTTACCGTCCCCCGCTCAAAGTCAGCACGCTGTTGTTATGGTTCGGCCCGGCGCTCTTGCTGCTCGGCGCTCTGGCATTTCTGGTCCGCTACCTGCGCCGGCGCAACCAGATCATCAACGATGCGCCGCTCAGCGAAGACGAGCAGCGTCAAGCCGACCGCCTGCTCGGCATCAGGAAAGAACCCTCGTGACCCCCATCGCCACCTTTCTCATCGCCGCAGCAAGCCTTCTGGCCGTCGTTCTGGCCATCCTGCTGCCGCCTCTGCTGCGCTCGACCCGCGCGCCAGAGCCCGCCGACCGGCCGGACGCCAATCTGTCGATTCTTCGCGAACAGCTGGACGAACTGGAACAGGATCATCGCAACGGCACACTAAGCGAAAGCAACTACCAGCAAGCAACCGCCGAGTTGAAACGTCGGCTGCTTGACGAGACGCCAAGCACGACTCCGGTAACAAACTTCAAAGCAGAAACAGCGACCGCACTGGCCTTGCTGATCGCCATTCCACTGGCCGCCGGCGCCGGCTACCTGATTCTCGGCAGTCCGCAGGCACTCGCCCCGCAGACCGTTACCCAACAGCGGGCCGCGATCGATTCGCAACAAATCGATGAAATGCTAGGCAAGCTAGTCGAAAAGCTCAAAAACAACCCTGACGACCATCAGGGCTGGATGATGCTGGCCCGCTCGTACAAGGTTCTTGGTCGCTACCCTGAGGCGGCGGAAGCCTACGCCCATCTTGGCGAGCGGCTCGAGACCGATGCGGCCCTGCTTGCCGACTACGCCGAAGTACTGGCGCGGGCGAACAAGGACACGCTGGAAGGCAAACCCACCGAGTTATTGGCCAAAGCGCTCAAGATCGATCCGGACGAACCGCAGGCGCTCTTTCTGGCCGGCGCCGCAGCCTCGGATCGCCAGGACTTTGCCGCAGCGGCCGAATACTGGGAACGGCTGCTCCCGCAACTCGAACCAGGCTCGGAAGAAGCAAAATCGCTGCAAGCAGCCATCGCGCATGCCCGGTCATTCGGCTCAGGCAACAAGCAAGGTGCCAAACGATGAGTTCCATCGCTATCGTTGAAGACGCCAAGCTCATTTCCCGGCTGCAAAGCGGCGAGCCACTGCTCTGGCTCAATCCCGATACGGCACCGGCCAGTTCGGTACTGGACGCTGCGGCCCGAAACCATTCGCTCACCCTCACGGACATCAAGGCCGCCGATCAACGACTGCGGCGCTGGGCTCCAGCGCTGAGTGAGCTATTTCCCGAACTCGCGGCCAATGGCGGGCTGATCGAGTCACCGCTGATTGAGCTACCGGAAGCCGCCCTTGTCACCGGCGCACCCCATGTTGGACGAGTGCTCGTCAAGGCCGATCACGCCTTGCCGGTGGCCGGCTCGATCAAGGCCAGAGGGGGCATCTACGAAGTGCTGGTGTTCGCTGAAAAGCTCGCCCAACAATACGGCCTGTTTTCTGCCGCGGCCGACCCGCGTGAATTGCTTGGACCAGCTGCGCGCTCCTGTTTTGCCGAACATACGATTGCCGTCGGCAGTACCGGCAACCTTGGCCTGAGCATCGGCATCATGGCCTCGGCGCTCGGCTTTCATGCCGTCGTGCATATGTCCAGCGACGCTAAACAATGGAAAAAAGATCGCCTGCGTGCACGCGGCGTCGAAGTCATTGAACACGCCGGCGATTACGCCGCAGCGGTTGCCGCCGGCAGGACAGAAGCCGCCGCCTCACCCCGCGCACACTTTGTCGACGACGAAAACTCACGCGATCTCTTCCTCGGCTACGCCGTCGCGGCACTGCGCCTGCAAACACAACTCGCGGCACAAAACATCGCCGTCGATACCGCTCATCCGCTTTTCGTCTATCTGCCCTGCGGCGTCGGCGGCGCTCCCGGCGGCATCACCTTCGGGCTAAAACACGTCTTTGGCGACGCTGCCCATTGCTTCTTTGCCGAACCTTGCGCCTCACCAGCCATGTTGGCACGAATGAGTTCGCAGGTCGGCCCGCGTTCCGTTTACGACATCGGCCTGAATAACGCCACCGAGGCCGATGGTCTTGCTGTCGCCACCGCCTCAGAGCTCGTTTTCCAACTGACCGGTCCGCTGATTTCCGGCGTTTATACCGTCGCTGATAACGACTTATTCACCACGCTGGCACGCTTGCGGCAAACCACTGGCTTGCAGATCGAACCCTCGGCAGCCGCAGCTTTTCTCGGCCCGACCTTTATGGCACAAGCCCCCGGGAAGGCTTATGTCAGCGCAACAACAGCACCGGGCGCCACGATCACCCATCTTTGCTGGACGACGGGCGGCGCCTTTGTTCCTGCGGCGGAATACGAGAGCTTCTATCAGCGCGGTTGCCGGCTGCTGAGCCCGCAGTAAAATCGCGCAAACTTTTTGCAAGGAGAACCCTGAGGCTATGAACGACGAAAAACGCGCCCACGCCGATCGCATGGTGGCCGAAGCCATTCGCAACCGGGAAGCCCGTGAATCGGGCTATCGCGAGCAGGCCTTGAAGATTTATCCGTGGGTTTGCGGACGTTGCGCCCGCGAATTCACCCGCGAAAACCTCAAGCAACTGACAGTGCATCACAAGGATCACAACCACGACAACAACCCGCCCGACGGCAGCAACTGGGAATTGCTCTGTCTGTATTGCCACGACAATGAGCACGCCCGCGAACTCGATGCCGAAGCCGCGCGCAACGCCGGAGTGGCGGGCAACAGCAAGTCGCCCGCCAGCCGAGCCACCGCCCAGCCCTTCGCCAACCTGAAAGACTTGCTCAACAAAAGCAAGAACTGATCAGGAAAAAACGCGGATACAATGCACCATAACCAGCATCAGGGAACGTCGCGCAAAAAAGCGACTCCAAAGAGTTCCAAGAGTTGCTACTGAGCCAAGCTAACTTGCAGTCCAAATCGCTACCGCCAACCTCGATCAATGCAAAACTTCTCTGCACATTCACTGTTACGCCGGCGAGCTTCCGGAAACTCCGGAATGCGCAGCGTTCTGCTGTTTGTGCTGTGCATGACGATAGCGCTGCGCGCGTTTGCCTTACCGCTCTCGATGGTCAGTCACAACGATTCGGGCCGGCAGTTCCAGGAACAACCAGCGCAACAACAATCGCTGGCGTCAGAACCTGCCGCCATGTCGTCCGACTGTCACCAGGAAGCTCGCAGCCCTGTGCCGATGGAAGATCCGGCGACATCCAAGACGACCGTCCCCGCTATGGGCAAACTGTGTTTGATTCTGTGTGACATCGCTGGCGCACCACTACTCCTTCCCGCGCAAGTCAAGCTTGCCACGACCGGCTTTGAAGTCATGAACGACTCAAGAGCGACGCTTTCCCTAGGCCTCATCCCGGCACCCGATCACCCGCCTCCTATCGCCTGATTTTCGATTCACTCCATGAAATGTCCGTTTATCGGAAGTTTCATGCACCCATTTATCGAAATTATTCAGGAGATACATCATGTCCATGACCCATTACATGGCGCTGCTGGCTGAAAATCAGCCGTGGAACCTCATCCTTTTCATGGCGATCCCGGTCATTCTGGCCGAAACCGTCGCCATTACCGAGTTGTTCATCCTCTTTTCACGGCAATACCACGGCACAGTGCGCAACATCAACCGGATCGCCAGCATTCTCGGCGGCTTCTATTTTTCCGGGGTCTTTGTCTACCTCACCATCAACGCCGTCATCCCGCTTACCACACAAGGGGAGTGGCGCGGCCCGGCCGATGTCATCGCCGTGTTGGCCTATCTGTCCGGGGTCGTTCCGCTACTTGGCTTGGCCCTGCTTGATCTGGGAATCATCGGGCGAGGGCTCGACGACGAAGGCAAACTGAAGCTGCACGCCATCTTTGTCGCCATCTTCCTGGTCGTCGCGCACGTGGCGATGATTTTCGGAATGCTTGATCCGCAAATCATGATGTCTGGTGAAGCGGCGACCGCCATGCCGCCAATGGAACACATGGCCCATTAAACAATGGCTCCGGCGGCACTCCCCCAAAAGTGCCGCCGGTTTTCCACTTCCGGAACGATCTACCCCAAATCAGCGGAAACTACGGATATATTTTCCTGCCGATTTTTGCGATTATCGCCAACATTGTCGACTGCAAACCGGGCGTAATCGCAACGAAAACGCCAACGCAGCAGAGTTGCCGCAGATAGTTCGGAGGAACCTATGTTGAACGCAACGATGGGCCATTCAGGCACACAAAGCGCAGCAGAAGCGTTTTGCACGGTGAATGCACACTGTCTGGAGAACATTGTGCGCTTGTCCGACGACATGGAAGTACTGGCCTCTCACGACATCGTGGACGACCGCGGTATCAAGCTTTGGGCAAAAGGCAAACCGGTTTCCCGCGCCTTGCAAGAAAAAATGCTCAAGCGCCGCCTGCAAAAACCGCTCGAAATCAGCCTCGACGTCGGTGACGGCGTCTCCCTTGAGAGCATCGTCAATGACTGCTTCACGCTGATGAAGGACGTGCCGGCACTGGAGTTGCTTGGCGGGTCCAGTGGCGCCAGAGCCGCGCTAAAGAACACCCGGAGCATTCAATTGCCCGCTCCGCTCAAACTGTTGCTCACCTCGGCGCGCGAACACAAAAAACAGAATTACGCGATCAGTCTCGCCTCGATGATCACCTGCTCCGGGCTGGCTCATGGAATCGGTCTCACGGACCGGGACGCCAGCGTGTTGATTCTCTCGGCGCTAGTGCACGATGTCGGAGAAATGTACATCAACCCTGAATACCTCGACGGCAGCCGTCAACTACAACCCGCCGAATGGAAACATGTTGCATCGCACCCCTGTGTCGGGCAGGCATTTCTCAAGGAGTTCGCCAATTTTCCGCCAGCGGTCGCTGACTGCGTGGTTCATCACCACGAACGGCTCGACGGGAGTGGCTACCCGTTCCAGACCTCCGGGGAAACAATGAGTACGCTCAGCAAACTGATTAGCGTCGCCGATTCGGTTTCGGCCATCATCATGCGTGGCGGACCCGGCGTATTCGAACGGGTGGATGTCGCTCTACGCATCGTGCCGGAAGAGTTCCCCCGACCAGCGGTATCGTTTGTCACCAAAACACTCGGACGACTCGGCTCCGACGGCGCCCCGGCAACCGATGGCAGCTATGCCGAACGGGTTTTGCCAACCCTGCAGCAACTTCGCTCGGCACGCATTCAGGCAGAAACACTGATCAGCACCAACAAAAACGGCCCCGTTGCCAATGTCGGACTATTTGCCTTGAATGCTTTGCGCAACATCGACAAAAGTCTGCGCGCCACCGGGGTCTATGAATTCTCTCAACTCGCGGCCATCGAAAGCGACCCGCTGATCATGGGCGAAGTGTGCCTCGTTCTCAAGGAAGTCACCTAGCGTCTGCGCAATCTGGCACGCAACGTCCACCTGCGCACAGAAAAATCAGGCAACCCGGGAGACCTCGCGCAAGTCGGCGAACTGGTCGACATTCTCGCCAACGCCCCGACGCTAACCAAACTGCACTAACCCCTGACGCTCATTATCCTTGGCGATCAGCGCCAACGGAAACCACAAAAGGCCACGAAGTTCATCCGCTTATCCAAACGGTTGTCAGAAACCGGAGGGAGCGTATGATATCGCCATTGGCCTCGTGGAAATACTCCAATGGGTATCCGTCCGAAAATACTGATTGCCTTCATCCTCTGCTTTGGTTTGATGGCCATAATCAGCCTCCATCTGCTTGAACACAGCGTAAACAAGAGCTACGAGACCATTGAACACCGCGAAATGATCGGCCGGATCGGGCGCGTCCTGCAAAGTGTGGAGTCCGCGCTCGACAGTCTGAACAGCCAGACCCGTGACTGGGCCGAATGGACCGACATGTATGACTACGCTCTGGCTCCCGACGAAAAGGCTCGCTGGGTCAAAGAAAGCATGGCGCCGGAATCCCTGAATTCAGGTGACCTTTCGGCCGTCTGGATTTTTAATTCTGACTGGAAGCTGCTCAACAAGGTCGAACCAAAGAACATCGGGCAAACCATTCACCTTCCGCAGGCGGTACAACAAGATTACGCAAACGCCTTCAAAACCACCTCGGGCCGGCGCAACTGCGGAGTTCTGCTGACCAATCAGGGCTTGCTCGCCTTGTGCTGGGCCCGTATCACCCGCACCGACATGAGCGGAGACGCAGCCGGCACCATCATCATGGGACGCTTGCTTGAACCGGCGCGCCTCGAAAAACTAAGAAGCTTGGCCGACTTGCCGTTCGATCTGGCAGTCACTCAAGAAATGCCTGAAAACCTGACTTTGTGGGCCAACGCTCTAACGCCTAGCTCGCTCGGAGGAACTGACTTCTGGACAGATAACGACGCGAGCTTCTATCACCTCTACTACCCGGTGCAGGACATCCTTCAAGAACACGTTGGTTTGATTTCGCTGACCGTTCCTCGCGAGGTACACGCTCAAGGCGTTTCGCTGTATTTGCAGGTCCGCGAACAGCTGCTATGGGATGCCGTCGGCATGGCCTTGCTACTGGGATTCCTGCTGCACGGCTTGCTAGTCAGCCGCTTGCGCACATTTACCCACCAACTGCTCGCGCTGACGAAAACATCGTCCTGGAATTCACGCATCAGCGTAAGCGGTCGCGACGAACTCGGCCTGCTGGCCTCCGAGGTCAACAAAATGCTCGGGCTGATTGAGTCGCAGATGAACAGCCTGACGGCGCTCTCGATGACCGATGCGTTGACCAGCCTGCCCAATCGGCGCGCCTTCGATGCCCGCCTGGCGCTCGAACTGGCGCGCGAACGCCGCGAACCAAGGCGTCTGGCTTTGCTCATGCTGGATGTGGATTTTTTCAAGCGCTACAACGATCGCTATGGGCACCCCGCTGGAGACGCAACCTTGCAAGCCGTTGGCGAAGTGCTACATCGGGCTTGCCTGCGCGCCGCCGATCTGCCGGCACGAATCGGTGGCGAAGAATTCGCCGTACTGCTCCCGGAAACAAATGCCAGAGGCGCCATGGAAATTGCCCAAAGGGTCCGACAGTTGCTGAGCGAATGCAACATCGCCCACGAGGATTCGGCAGTAGCCTCGAAAGTCACCGTCAGTATCGGCATTGCACTGGCCAGGAAAGAATCCGCAGAAGAGTTTATGGCTCGCGCCGACAAGGCGCTCTACCACGCCAAAGAAGAAGGACGCGACCGCGCCTACTGCGACAAAGCGTAGCTCAGAAACAACACGATGATTTCCGCAACGAACCTGGCCTGGCACGATGCCCCGACCCTCAGTGCTTTTGTCGTCTTTATCCTGACCTATCTGTTTATCGCGGTCGGCAAGTTGCCGGGCTATCACATTGATCGCGCGGGCGCGGCACTGCTTGGCGCCAGCCTGATGGTCTGGCTCGGCGTGCTATCTCTGGAAGAAGCCTGCCAGGCCATCGACTTCAATACCATCGCCCTGCTCCTCGGAATGATGATCATCGTGGCGAATCTGCGTCTGGGCGGATTCTTTCAGTTGGTCAATGAATGGATCATCAAACGCGCCCGATATCCGATCCTGCTGCTGGTGGCGATTGTGCTTGTTTCCGGAACGCTTTCGGCGTTTCTGGTCAACGACACCATCTGCCTGGTCATGACGCCGCTGGTTCTTGACGTCACCATGCGCTTGAAGCGCGACCCGGTTCCGTATTTGCTCGCTGTCGCCGTGTCGTCGAATATCGGCAGCACCGCGACCCTGACCGGGAATCCGCAAAACATGATCGTCGGCAATATTTCCGGTATCGCCTACGCTGACTTTTCGGCGGCATTGTCCCCCATCGCAGCCGCTGGCCTTGTGCTGGCTATCGTGCTGATCGCCATGATTTACCGCCAGGAATTTCTGACCGGCGAGGCTTTTTCGCTCCGTGAACAAAACCCGGTTCGTTACCACCGTCCGGTTGTCGTCAAATCCTTGCTGGTAACCGCCGTGATGGTCGCCCTGTTCTTCGCCGGGCAGCCGATTGCCAAGGTCGCCATCGCTGGCGGCGCTTTCATGCTATTTACCCGGCGAATCAAGGCGCACAAAATCTACAAGGAAATCGACTGGCCTCTGCTCCTGATGTTCTCGGGCCTTTTTGTCGTTGTTGCCGGGTTTGAACGAGTCGCTCTGACCCCCTCGGTCATCGCTGCCGTCGCACAACAACACCTGGAAAGCACAGGCGTACTTTCCCTCGTCACCGCGGCCTTGTCCAATCTCGTCAGCAATGTACCGGCGGTGCTGATTCTCAAGCCCTTCGTCAGCAATCTGGCCGACCCGCAACGCGCCTGGCTGGTCATAGCGATGGCCTCTACCCTCGCTGGCAATCTGACACTGGTCGGCTCAGTAGCCAACCTGATCGTCGCTCAACGCGCGCAGGGCGCAGGAATCACCATCAGCTTCTGGGCCTACTTCAAGGTCGGGGCTCCCCTGACGCTGCTCACCATCCTGCTTGGCATCTGGTGGCTATAACGCCTGAGAGCAATTCCCCACCGGACTAATCCGCCACGGCCATGCCCTGAACCGCTTCGAGAAAAGCCTCGACCTTGCCTTCGATACGCTCGCTGCTCCGGTCGTAAATAAACTCCTGCTCGCCACGCCGCACCGAGGCGTAGGTCCAGTGAATTTCGCCGACAGAAGGCTCGGTCATGTACAACACATCGCTATCCGCCGAAGGCGCGTAAGAAGCGTTCATCGAATCGAGTTCGACAAATTTGACCGAAGCGTAAAGGTTTTTCTTCTTGATGGCCTGAAAAAACACCTTGATGCTCTTGAAATTCGAGTTCGACAGATTCTCGACAATTTCCTTGGCCAACTTCACCGGCGCCGCACCGTGCGCTGCGATAAACCGCTTCCGGCTTTCCTTGACGAACGTAGAAGCTCCCGGCATGGCAAACACCAAACGCCTCTGACTCAAAGGCTCTGGCAGCGGGGTGATGGCTTTTACCGTTTCCGTCACTTTCGCGTCGACGCCCTTCTGAAATTTCACCGGTGAATCGAACACCTGGCCTTCGTACGTATATTTCGTCGGACTAGGCGGCGGCGTAAACAATTTCTTTAGTTTTGCAAACATCAATAAACTCCGATTCACTCAAAAAGCAAAAACAGGCGAGACCATCATTCCTGGGCGAAGCCCACGACAGTCGCTGAAGAAATCCGGCGCTATTGTACTGACAGAAGCGCCCAACTGACGCACTGATTCAACTCCGCAAGCGCTGGAAACAGTTTGCACTCAGGTTGGGGCTCAAATCGTGCCTCAAAGAATCTCGAACCGGGCGCTGGAAGTACCGATTTCCGTCAAAGGATCAGCCGTCGAAAAAGAGAGCACACCACAGCCTTGCAAAACGCACTCGCGCTGAATCAACAAGAGATGCGGCGCATCATCCTTGAATGACACGAAGGTTCCGTTGGTACTGGTATCAATCAAGATGATATCGTTGCCACGACGCTTGATCGTGGCATGGAAGCGGGACGCAAAACGCCCGTGCAACACCAGATGATTCTCTTCGTCGCGACCGATCCTGATCTCGGGGTGCTCATCATCAAGCACGTAGATATTTCCACTGAATTTGAGCATCAAGCCCTTGGGGCGCGACGGATCGGCCACCATCCCACCGGCTTCCGGCTTGGCCAGCTGCGCAGACTCCGCCGCCCGCTCGCTTTCAACCACTTGCCAGTCCCGGCAATGCGCATCGTAACGAGCCGCTATCGGCGGAGAAAGCGCAGCTTGCGCGCGAATGCACGCGGCGATCTGACCGGGCTTGGCCATTTCAGCAAGGCTTTTGGCAGTACCAACGACCGTGACGGGAAGCCCCCCTTCTCTACCAACACTCGCCCCGAACGAAAAACCAATACGTAAATCCAGCTTGATTCCAGAAACCGGAGGAAGATCGGCAACACGCCGCAGCATCTCCAAAGCGGCCTTCAGCGCGTCATCCGCACAGGAAAAATCCGCAATCACTTCCGCATGCCCGACCTCAGCCACCCGCCCCCCAAAAGACTCCGCCGCGTGAGTAACTCGCTTGACGCAACGATCGATGAATGTCCGGGCTTCGGGTTCGCCAAGCTTTTCATGCAGTCGCAGATCATCGACAACAAGAACCGCCAACACCGCGCACGCCGCTTCGGCTTCGGCATCCAGTGCTTCGTACTCAACGCCCTGCCAATCGCCGGAAACCGAGGTACTCGTCCCGAAATCCATGTCGTCTGGTGATTTTGTGTTCATGTCACACCACTTTCAGCGCCCGATAGAAATCATGCCAAAGTTCTTCAAACAAAGCTCATATAGTACCGTCGCCAAGTCAGATTAAAAGCAAGAAAGCAGTAAAAAAGCACAAAATAAATTGAATCTACCGCCGAATCTCCTGTCCTACCCACGTAGCCATTAGCGTGCGTTTCATCCCTGCCGGAGGGCTGCCACAGCAGATAGCCGGATGCGGATTAGTCAGTTCGTGCCGCAGATTCCAAAACACTGACAACCGGCAGCACTCTGTCCTCTTGGTGCGTGGCTGGTAACGATAGGGAGCCGTGGAAGCTGGCTCCCTTTCACTTTATGGAGCCCCAAAAAAAGCCGGCGCGAACAACACGTCGCTCCGACAAAAAAATAGTTTGAAGAGTGTGACTTTTCTCACCACACCTTCATCCAGAAGAGCGTAGATTCAAGCCACGGTGTTCCGACTCACAGGCAAAGGAGGAAGGCCATGTCTTACTACCATGAGAGAAGAAGCGGCAAGGATCGTCGGCAACAAGATATTGACCTGATTGGCAAGGTCGAAAGACGGCATACGGTTGAATCTCGAAAACCCGAAATTACCGAACTCCAACTGTCCGAAAACGACTGGAGATCATTCTTCGGCACCGAGAAGGAGCTAGCGATTCCCAGCATCGAAGCATCCCTGATCCTCGAGCGCACTCGCCACTGAATACGGTTTTGCGCCTAACCCCCACCTACGTTGGGCGCAAAAACTCGGCGCACCTGCGTCTTGCCTTTGTTTGGCATGGCGGCTCTTGGAGCAAAAAAGAAAAATTTCCCCGGCCTCCTCCTGCCGGGGAAAGGCTCAGCGGCTCAACTACGCGGATCTGGAACAAAACCACCGGGAAATGCTTGTGGAACGCTATGGCCGTGTGGGCGAGGAATAATGCCCTGCGCCAGCAAATTGGCACGACTGTTGTAGTAGATGGTAACGATCTCGGCAGGCGCCTCGCTGGATCGACTGAACTCGGTGTATTGCGTTGGCGCGCTGATTCGCTCTCCATGGCCGGTACCCAAGCGATTTTCGGCTTTCTTCATCTGCGCCTCGCCGCGAGAAGGCGCAGGCGAGGCCTTTTCGGCCATACGTCTTTCAAGCCCCGAATCGCTGCCTTGTCCAGCCGACAACGCAGCTTGCGGCACCGGCAATGGCTCTGCTTCCCGATAAACGGCCACGCCAATCACGCCAACATTTTTCGGGCGATCGGTACGCCCGGCGTAACTATCGGCGACGCTGGTGAAGTAAAACGCGGCCACTTCTTCCATGCTTTTGCGCCAACCGGCAATTTCGGCAGTCTGCAAAGGCGATAACACATAGCCGGATTGCGAGGTGGCTGCAGTTTGCCCGTTTAACGCATTGACCCCATCGACCGAGATCACCGTCAATACCCGCCCGCCACTTTTGTTACGCAAGCTCACGGCGTAGCGATCGCCAGGGGTTCCTGCAACATAAAGCCGCCCGTGATGGCGATAAACTTCGAGGCTCTCTCCGGTATTTCGGTCAGTAATGCTGACGTCAACCAACTCGCCCGCATTGGCAAAGCCAATTCCTGCGGCCAAAAAAACTGTCGCGAATAGGGATGTAATGGCATTCATGATGGTCTCCTTGAGTGAATGGACACACCGTGTAAACGCCAAACAAACCGCAACGGGGTTAAATCAACTCAAAAAAAGCCAACCAGCCCGGTAGTCGCGAGCTGAACCAAAGAACAAGAACTCCCAATCCTTGCCCGGCATAGGTCATAGCAAGGATTAGTCGAGAAACTCTTCGGCAAGCGGAAAATCTGGGTAAGCGCGACGGAACTCGCTCAATTGCCGCTTGGCTTCTTCTGCCTTCCCCTCACGACGCAAAGCGCGGATTTGCTCCAACCAAATCTCAGGTGACAAACGCGAAGCGTCTGCACGCGACTTGGCAAGCGGTGCTGCTTGGCGCGCGGCAGGCGAGGCAGGCAATTCGGCCGCAGCTTTCGACTCATATTGCCTGGAGGGCAGCTCGTCGCCAACGGCAACAGGAGCGGGCGTGGCTTTTTTCGCCTTGCTTGCCGAAAAAGCGCCTTCTCCTCCCTGACGATCAGGAACATTATTCGATGGCCGCTTTAGCTCGTGCTTGACACCCTCAGTGCGCGCTTCGGATGAAAATTCGCCCGACCCGGACGCGGAAGATTCGGGCAGCTTTTCCGCCTGCGGAGAAACCGCAGGTTGTTCGACGCGTTGTCGATCACTTACACCACCTTCCCGCGGCTGACGCTCGACAAGCAAGACCAGCGAAACGGTAAGAAGCAGCGTCGTAGCCATCGATAATGGCAAGCGCCAACGCTGCCACCAACCGGCACGACGAACGACATGCTCACGATCTTCGGCTGCCTGACGGGCAAACGCCAAGATACGTTGATCCAACGCATCTGAAGGCAAAGCAGAGCCCTGCTCGCGATAAATCTTCGAGAGTTGGGGGTCGTTCGGCATATCCTGACGTGGCTCAGTCATAACAGATCCTGCAACGAGTGTCGGAGTTTGCTCAGCGCATAACGAAGCCGGCTTTTGCTGGTTTCACGGCTGGAAGCGGTGGTTATCGCAATTTCATCAAGACTCAGCCCGCCTTCTTCTGCAAGCAGAAAAGCCTCGCGCTGAGGTGCCGGCAATTCGGCAAGCGCCAGAGCGATGCACTGCGCCGTAGCCCGTTGATCGTAAAGCGCCTGAGGTGTTTCGTGTTGAGGAGCTGCTTGCTGCGAAATCAGATCACCGAATTCCAGATCATCATCGGCTGGTCGCATTTCGAAGCGTGCCGCGACTTCCGGTGCTCGTTTCCGATAATGATCCAGTAATCGATGATGGGCAATGCGAAATATCCAGGTTGAAAATTTCGCGAGGGGTTCATAACTCGCCCGCGCATTGACCACCTTGATCCAGATATCCTGATAAAGCTCTTCGGCAAATGCCGGGTTTCCGCACTGGTGCGCCAGGTAACGATACAGAGCCCCGCGATAACGCCCGTAAAGGATTTCAAAAGCCCTCACATCGCCGTCGCGATAGGCCAACATCAGCCGCTCATCATTCCAGTCGTCACACATGCAAGGAGTCTAGCGCCAGCAGCAACCATCCGATTTCGCTACAAAAAAGGCCTACGCAATGCGTAAGCCTTTGATGTGATGGCGCGCCCGAGACGATTCGAACGTCCGACCCCTGCCTTCGGAGGGCAGTACT
>CAZZDF010000011.1:0-15631 GCA_964652915.1 uncultured Propionivibrio sp.
AATGTGACATCTCGCGGCGGAAAGGCAAAATCAATCACGTATTACGGATACCCGAAAAAAGCCGCCCTTTGAAAGGCGGCTTTTTTTCAGCAATGTGCATGTGCTGCATAACGCTTTTTTAGTTGCATGATGAACATTGCTGTTAACAACAACGGTATTCCGAATGGAATTACTGCCACCATGATGGCGACAATTTTGGATCTATTCATTTTTTGCTCCTTGATTGGTTAGATCGCGGAGCAATCCCTAAGCGGGAATGCTTCCCGCGAGGGTCTATCACTGTGCTGGATGCCCAGCGTTTCTGTCAGCTAACGCCAACTGTTCAGGTAGTAGGAAATTCCTTCTTCCTGAATACCTGCGCTGAACAATCTTTCCTTGGCCGACTGAATATCTCCATCCAGGTACAAGGAAAGGGCTTCTGTGACAGCCGCTTCCCTTGCCTGTTCGGCCTTTTGCATCCTGCTCCTTCTTTGTTCCGGAGAATGATAGTGCTCATACTCCGTTTGGCTTTTGAAGAACATTATTACGAAACCTTCCTTAGCTTTTCGGCTCGCTCAATTTTTCCAGCGTCATTTCCACTACAAACCAATTCGTCTGCGATGGCCATCAGGCGCCTTCTTTCTTCACGCGGTTGGTCATAATAGTCCTCGGTCTCAGAGAAGAACACTCTCAGATCCGAACAACTCATGGTGAATTGATCGGACAGAATTGACCAGGCCTTCATTTTGGTCGGGGAAATAGTGTCATCGTCGTCAGACATTATTTCCCTGTGCAGCTCGTGATACCGTTTTGCGGCGCGCAGAAGGAAATCCTCCATTTCGGCCACTCTGCTTATAGCGTGGTACCCCTCGGCTGCAACGTACGCATCCAATTCCGTACTGGTCATGATGCTTCCTTCGTTAAATGAAATTTCATCGTGGCTCGCTGCAATTTCTGCAGCTTTGCATTACTCCCTTGAACAGGGTCGTTTGCCGGCATTGCCAGTGTTTCAATATGTCGCACTGCCCTGGCATAAACAGCCTCAGATCCTGCGTGTTCGCCCATGTATACGGGCGTTTGTTCAATGATTTCGGTACCGTAGCAAAATACTGCTATTCCTACCATTTGCACATCTTCTGCTACGATTTCTCCTTCTGCTATTTTTAGCAGAACATTCAAGAAATTGCTGTTTGGGTTATACACCTGCGCTTTTTGCACGGATGCTCGCTCGGCGTCTGTCATTGACAAAGAACCGTTCAGACTTGAATTCAGTATCGACTGGGCGCGATTCGGGGTCATGTTAAGCTCCTTGAGAAGTTCGCGGAGCTTCCCCGATGCGGGAAAGCGTTCCCGCGAGGGTTTGAAATGCTGGATTAGGCGAAATGCCCGGTGATTCCAACTACCGTTCTGCCACAGAGGGCGAGAAATACGACGAGCGCAAAGGCGCAGTCCGATACCGACAATAGGTATGGGGCTGAATCCTTGGTCGTTTTTTTGGGGGGAGGGTAGTCGCAAAGCGACGATTGCAATGCTAGTTTGCGCCCCAGCTGGCTAAGACAATTTTACGCATTTTTCCGATACTTTGGCATCATTTTGCCAGAATACCTACCAACACGTTCTTTGGGTTTGCTTTAATAGCAATCGAGGGAACGTGTTGGCATAAGACTTCAGGTAATTTACACCTTGAGGCCTTTATTCGCCTCTTTTGCAATCACTTGCTCTTGCTGTCGAGCCTTGTTTTTTGCTTGGGTAATTCTTTCGGCCAGCGCTGATACTACTTTCTACCGATTCGGTGTCTACCGGTTGATTTTCATGTTTCTAAAATCAGGTGCGACCGGCGGACAACGGCAAGTCAACTTCCCTGCCGTCTGGCATTTTTGCCACCAGCTTTGCTCCGACTGCTCGAAGGTGCTGACCAAAACTGGCAACATCCTTACCCTTTAGACGAGCCGCTTCCATTGCCAAAGCGAGGCTGTCGGCGTTGTCCTCTATCTTGGTACGACGATCCGCAGGCAAACGCCCCAGAACTTCGTCCAGTGATTCAAACTTTGCCATATTTCACCTCCGTAAACTGACCTATTAGGTCTTGCGCTTCTTTCATCGTAGTGTGCTTGAGTAGTTTCTGCAAATCCCCCCACGCGCCGACCACGATCATTGACCCGCGAAGACCGTACAAGACACCTATCGTTGGCTCGACCATCAGAATCTTCATCCGATAGAGCGTCGGTGCTTCCTCCGGCACTACGTGGATTTCTACTTGCGGCATAACCAGCTCTTTCGGCCCGTTTGATTCCTTGGTAATCGCTTTAAGCGCACCAAGCAACGCATCTGCTGACTCCCTTGGCACGCTAGTCAGCCAAACACTAAACCCGTCCGGCAAGACTAATCTCCATTTCATAAAAACTCCTTGTAAAGCCTCGGAGTTTCACTACCCGGAGGGCAATGAAACCCTCTGGGTGATGTTGAAAAAAATTATGCAGTGAATCTCACCGCCATCTGGGAGCGACCCCCAGAATGCTGTTCGTGCGCCGATTCATAACTGATTGCGCGGCGAGATGTGCTTCGCCTAATGTGTTGAATACGGCGACATCTTTCTCTCGGTAAGGCTTTGAAAGGATGTCGCCATTTTTCCCAAGCGGAAGATCCTCTGCTGAGCCGCCAAAATACGGGTCTCCTGTACCCGCGTACTCTATGATGATCATGTCGATGGGTTGGGATCGCCAGCGATTAACACAACGGGTGACGTACTCTGGCTGCTCAAGGCTCAAAGCTTTGTTAGTCATTTGTGGCTCCTCATGTAACCGCGGAGCTTCCCCAAAGCGGGAAAGCGTTCCCGCGATGGGTTTGAAATGCTGGTTTAGGCAAAATGCCCGGTGATTTCCAGCTACCGTTCTGCCACATAGGGCGAGAAATGAGACGAGCGCAAAGGCGCAGTCCGATACCGACAATAGGTATGGGGCTGAATCCTTGGTCGTTTTTTGGGGGAGGGTGGTCGCAAGGCGACGATTGCAATGCTAGTTTGTGCCCCAGCTGGCTAATCAATTCTAGGCCGATTCATTTCTGCGTGCAAGATCGTTTTTGTCCCGATCTCAGCCTATTGTGGATCGAGCTTCCACGCTACCCATGACTCAAAATCCCTGTCTTCCGGGTTTATAAAAATGTCTTCTAACAGAAGAGAAGGGTTCGTTCTTTCCAACCAGGCTCGGAGCATTGCCGACGCGCTTGTGTTGTTCGGACGCAAACCTTTTTCCATTACCTTTTTTTCAGCCAAAGTAATGTTAGGACTAGATTTATATGCTTCCACCATCGCTGTCCGTTCCGTTTCCGGAAGATCGAACAACCACGCCACGAAACGATCCCTCTGATGTGCAAGGAACGCGTCCTTCAGCCGCATTTGCCGTTCTTCGGCAGCCCGTTTTGCTTCTTCTTTCTGGACTTCTTTAACGATTTTTTCATCATTTAGATCATCATCCACGCCGCCGGAATGCAGGTTGCGGATAATGCCTTCAAAATAGGCTTTGCGGACAGTAATGCTTTTCCCTTGGGCTCGCATGCGATCCTGTGCCGTTTTTAGCCTCACGATTGCTTCGGCGACCAACTCATAGGAATAGGACTGACTCAGATCCGAAATGTCGCGCGGCAAGTAGCCCATCCCTTCCAAGATAGTCACAACATCGGCTGGCCATGAAAGCGGGATGGATGCTTGTTGCGGCACCCCTGCTTTTTCGATGAATTTGAATTGCAGACGCGAAATTCGGTTGCCTGATCGATATTCTTTCAGCTCCAGTTTATAGCGTAGCGCCGTCACCTCGTTTACACGATCAATGGCATCGGACAATATTCGACGCTTGAAATCACCGTAATTGACGATCTCCTGACCATCGACCATTTTCACAAAACGTGACTCCCCAACCAGCAAACGTATCCACGTCGACGTCGGCAAAGCGGCGGTTACTTTGTTGGCCGTTCCAAGATAACGCCACGTTGCTTGATACAGCCCATACGCTGCGTTTGTCCCCAGTCCTCGCATTGTCTGAAATGACAACGTCGCCCATTGGCTTGGTTCGAGAACGATCGCCAGTACCGACGGCTCCAGAGCAAACCGAATCAAGCCGCGCTTCACCCCTTGTCCGTACCCTAACATCGACAAAAAGTGCGCTTTCATCGACCACGCCACCTCGCTGTCTTCGCCCACAAGGTTCCAGGCAAGCGTCATCGAAAACAAGCGTTCGAGTTCTTCGTAGATGCGTTTGTAGTTTTTGCCAGGAATGCCAGCAAGACGCGCCAGATCCGTTATGCGTACCTCAAATAATGGAGATATCCGTTCATTGCGAACCCTTTCGATGAGACCCGCTTCACGCCCCCGGCAATCAATTTGCGCCAATACGATAATTGCGTCAAAAAGGCGGCGACTGTTGAGCGTGTGACTGTGTTCTTCCTTGAGTGGTGTCGCATGGATTGCACTGACCGCCTTACGCATCGAACGAAGCGTATCGGGAACAATCAAATCCTCAGTCGGCGGAAATAGCGACGGCTGTTCCGTATGGGTAGGTTGCTCCCGACTGAGCATTTCAAAATCGTCGGTAGAGTCGGTGGCAAAGGAGCTTGGTTTCTTCACACCAAGAATTCTACTCTATGGCGAATTATGCGCGCTACTGCCATAGTATTTCCAAAAACCGCGAAAGTATGCAGAACTGCCATAGACTTTCTGCTTAGCCGCCACCTGCTGTATGCCAATTTTCCGGACTGATCGTGTTTTCGCCATCGAGAGTATGCCTGACTGACATACAAACACGCATACGTCTTTGTTTTATAACGTTAATTTAGGTCGTAACGTTTGTGATGTTTTATGTAAAGACGCAAACTTTCATCACGCTCGCCTGCGCCTTCATCCATTGGCAGCAAGTTGAGTTGTTTTCAATTTTATATTCAAAAACCTGTTTCTTTCCTCCGCAACAGCTTGCGATCTCAAGCTGTTCAAGGCGTAGAAGCAATTCAATGGCAGTTCTGCATACTTTTTATAAATACTCAGCGGTGTGTGCCTACACAATAGCTGCATTTTTTGGCGCTAACATACTTGAAACGCTTTATTCATTGTATGCAGAAAGGCCTCTCGCTATACTCTTGCCGTGAACGATGATCTCAAACACCAAAAGCTGAATACCATTGTTGGCGCCGCGATTCGAGCTCTCGTCGAAAGTGGCGCGGACGACGCTTTTATTGGTGCTTTTGCTGCGTCACATCGCAAACAAGTTGCCGAAGTAATGGGTGCTACCGAAGCTCTTTCGCAGCCCCCTGATTTACTCTCTCTTGTCAAGCAAGCGGTAACCGAGGCTTTGGGCAAAAGCAAACCCCAAAGGGAGCGTCGCAAACGTCGTCTCAACGTGCAGATCGAAGGTCGCCGTACCTCCATCACCATTAACCTCGCCACCGAAAAACAACTCATCGAGACTCACGGCGCTAAAGCTACTGCCGTTATTCAGGACATTGCCAGTAAAGTGCCTTCCAACGTCGCCAACAAATCGAAGTGGGTGGAAGAACGACTTCAAGCGGTTCTGGTTTTTAGCGAACAGCATTCGACACAGACGACAACGCATCAACACTAGAGGTTATGAAAAATCACCGAATGCAATCTTTGCGCCGCGCGATGCTGGCGTATCAACAAAAAAACAGGTCTGAATATTTTGATCGCGGAATTCATGCGAGGCATCTCTATGGTTCTGAGCAGCAGCCTTTGTCGTGGTGGGATGATGTCACTTTGCTGCAGGGCAAATATCGGGTTGCCGTCACTTGGAGGCACCCTCGACACGTTTACCAGAACTTGTGGGAAGACGCAGCGATCGAGGCCAGCCAACACCTTTTTGCGGATCAAGATGCGTGGTTGGCAAATATTTTTGAGGTGTCAGAAAAACTGGTTCGTGAAGGAGATCTCGAGGTTTCCCCCTCGATAAAGACATCCTGGACGGCACAGAGCCGGCTGGTTGATATTTGTGCGCCAATAGAGGTTCGCAATCTTGGCGAATTACGAGAACTGGCGGATCTGGTGCGGCGCCTGCTTTCAGGACAAACTACCTTGTCTGCGGAATTTCCGGGATACGTTTACAACAAAACAAATTGGGTGTCTGAAGGCCTGGCGGATCGGCCGATGCAAATACAAGTTATGCCGTTAGCGGTCTGATTCGGATCAGACATTGTTCCGTTTAGCTCGCCTCGCGTGCATTTTCCCTACCTCGTTGATTGCGCGCTGCCGCTCAGCGCGCACATAAATCGACGTGGTGGCCAGCGACCGGTGGCCGAGCAGCTGCTGCACAACATCGGTTGAAACATCATCTGCAATCGAAAGTGTGCCAAAAGTGTGGCGAAGCGCATGCGCGGCTGTTTGCTGCAGGATGTCCCGATCCTCTGGTGTAAATTCCTCGATGCCGGAATCGTTTGCCAGCCGGTCAAAAGCTTTTGAGACGAGTCGGCCAAGACTGTCTGGCGTAAATCCGCGTGGCTGGCGCTCGCCTTCTTTATTGAAGTGCTTGTCTTGCGCCGCTTTGATTACCGGAATAGTGAGTGGGCACAGGAGTGGGGCAGGGCTTGCGCTAAAGTCAAAATCGTCACCCCTGTCGACCCAGTGTTCACGCAGGGCTTCGACCACATACTCAGGAACGTAAACGGTTCGCCGCTTGTTTCTCTTTCCGACAATTGAGAGTTCCCATAGCCCTTGCGCCTCGCGTACCGGCTTGAGCTTGTCCCGCGTCGCCTTGGCAGCTTCCTCGCGGCGCATGCCGGTTTCGCCCATCAGCAGGATCGCGGCTCGCACCACGCGGAACTGACTGGACATCGAGATGTTGCGAAGCCAGCCATGAGGGATATGGCTTCGCAGCTGAGCCTCTGACAGATGGCTCATCCCGTCCAGCACGCCGCCTTCGCCGGCGAGCTTGTTCCAGAGTTCGGCTGGTAAGGCCTTGTGTACCTGTATAGGGGTTTCTTCCTCGACCACGCGCGGATCTTGCACTGTTGCCCACGGGTTGCCTTGCAGATACCGGACATTGACCAGCCAGGTAAAAAATGCTTTCAGAGTACGGACAGCGTAAAGCTGGGAAGCAGGGGAGGGTTTGCCGGCAAAAGGTTTCCATTGCGGACTCATCCGCTGCATGCGGTGTCCGATCCAGTGTTTATCCGGGTTGGACAGAAAGTCTTTGTAGGCCTCGCAATCATCTTGCAGCACGCTCGACATGGGCTTCTGGCGATACAGGACGCACCATAGCAGGAATCGCTCAAGCTCTTTTTGGTAGGCGCGGAAGGTTTTCTCCTGTCCTCGATAACGGTACAAATAGTCCTCGACTGCTTCCAGGTCGTTTCGTGCGCCAATCAGGCACAAGGACTGATTGCGATTGATCCCGTTGAAGCCATTGAGCATGGATGGCAGATCAATGCGCTCCAGTGGTGCCAGTACCATGTCGACCGCAAAAGGATCAAGCATGATTCTGTTTTTGACGGACACCACCGGCACCAATGCGCTGGTATTGATCAGGTCGGCGACGTAGCGATTTGAGCTGAACCAGTGTTCAATGGCACGAGCCTTCTTTGCACCCATGCGGGGAATAGGGCGGTACCACCCCAATCCACGGCGGTTGATTATTGCGGCCAGTTCGGCCAGTGTGCCGGCGCCTTCTTCTTTCAGCCGGCTGGCAATGGCGCCACGAAACCATAGTGATAACGGGTCATCCGGGCGAGGGGAGGATGTGTCTTCGTCGGCTGCTTGTACCAAATAACCAACAGCCGATTTTGACCAGACCGACGTTCGCCTTGCGTCTTGAAGGAACTTGGCCAGGTGCGGATGGGTGTCGGATGCGCGTTGAATTAAATTGTCGCGCATGTCCTCCAGTCGGGCTTTGAGATCCGCCGCGGAATGCAGCCCGAGAAGATCCTGATCGTCCTCGCAGTAGTACAGGTTCAGTATCGTACTGAGTGGTACCCGATTCATGAGCGCACGTAGCGCGGTGAAGTCCGCTCTCGAATAGCGGTTTACTGGCAGGGCGATGTGGGTGTTTTGGGCCATTTACAAGAAACAGAGTGTTATTGGTTTGCTTGATATTGTTTCCAGCGAACAGCCGGAAGCCCTTTGCTTCTCAGCCAATCGTTCGCACGGGAAAATGGCCGCGATCCAAAAAATCCACGATGCGCGGAAAGAGGCGATGGATGTGCGCTTTCGATGATGAAATGCTTGGCAGTGTTTATTAAGGGTTTTCTGGCTTGGGCATGAGCCCCCCACAAAATGAAAACGCAAGCGGGAGATTGTTCGCTGATTGCTGAAACAATTTTGTTGGTGACGGGTTCCCATCCAATCTTTGCGTGAGATCCAGCCTCCCCGGGCGCGACACTAAGCGCGGTATTTAGAAGCATGACGCCTTGTTGATGCCATCCGGACAGAAGATCAGCGCCGTTAAAAAAATCGTCTTGTCGTTCTTCGTTTGCCAAATCGGGTTCGCTTTCGATTTCGCTGAAAATGTTTCGCAAGGAAGGTGGGATTTTGCTGCCAGCCGGAACTGAGAAAGCGAGACCCGTTGCCTGTCCGGCACCATGGTAGGGGTCTTGTCCAAGCATCACGACGCGAATCTGATCTGGGTAGCCGGCGCTGAGCGCACGAAATCGAAGATGCTCAGGAGGATAGGCTGGTTCAGGCACAACCGGGATATGGACACCGGCTAGAAACGGCTCCCATGCTGCTGGTATGGTCATTGCTGAGCCTCCTTCGAGTGAATTGATATCCTCCCCGGCCTAAACGCCGGGGATTCCTACTGAGGCCAACCCAAATCGGGCTGACTCACTTCGGCGGGTTCCTGTTGCTGACGGCATGACTGCACCGTTCACTTCACAGGCTATCTGGGCTGCGGTTTGGCCCAAGGCCACGTTGTCCCGCCTGACAGAAGCGTCTGCCATATCCTGCCCTTCGAGCATTTTCATTCCTCGGCTCAGAACGTTGATCGCGCCGACGACGTCGGCGTTGTTCTCATAGCCGCATTCCACACAGGCGAACTTGGCTTGCGTCTGGCGATTCTCTGCCGAGACATGACCGCAGCAAGGACAGGTCCGGCTGGTATTGCGCGGCGGAACCGCCAACACTTCCCCGCCTCGCCAAGTCTGCTTGTATTCCAGTTGCCGGCGAAACTCGAACCAGCCTTGATCCAGAATCGACTTGTTGAGGCCCGACTTGGCCTTGACGTTGCGCCCTGGCACTTCGCTGTTGCCTGCCGCTGACTTGGACATGTTCCGCACCTGCAAGTCCTCAATACACACTATCGCGTGGTTTTGGCTGATCGTGGTCGTGGTCTTGTGCAGGAAATCGCGGCGGACATTGGCGATGCGGGTATGCAACTTCTGGATCTTGGCCTTCGCTTTCTTCCAGTTGTTGCTGAACTTCGTTTTGCGTGACATGGCCCGCTGATAGCGTGCCAGTCGTTGCTCGTGCTTCCGAAAGGTATTGAGCGGTTCGATGAAACTGCCGTGGTAGCCACCACTTCCGTTGGTCGTCGCCATCGTGGCAAAGCGGGTGATGCCCACGTCGATACCGATGATGGAGGTCGACGGATGTACTGGCTCCGCAATTTCACGTTTGGTCTGGATCGACACGAACCACTTGCCGCTGTTGCTCGATAAGGTGACGTTCTTCGGCGTACCGAGCATGTCCCGGCTGTTGCGGTAGCAAATCCAGCCGAGCTTTGGCAGGAACACGCGGCTGTTACCCTGATCGAGCTTGAAGCCCTGCGGGTAGCGGAAACCGTCCGATTGGCCTTTCTTCTTGAAACGCGGGAAGTCGGCGCGTTTGGCGAAGAAATTGGTATAGGCCCGTTCCAAATCCTTGAGGGTTTGCTGCAATGCCTGGGAGGGCGTTTCGGTCAGCCAAGTTGTTTCAGATTGCGCTTTCCATTCGGTCAGCGACTTGCATAGACCGGCGTAGCCCAGCTTCTTCTCACCTTGCTCGTATCGGGCTTTCTGCATCGCCAGCGCTTTGTTGAATACGAACCGGCACGAGCCAACGAAACGGCGCATATTTCGCTGCTGTTCGCCGTTGGGCTTTAGTTCGAACTTGTAGGCTTGCAGGTGTTGCATACTGTATTAACGTACAGCACTCTATTTCGTTGACTTACAAACGGCAGAAAAGGAGTCCTGCGGACTCCGCGCTGTCCATCCACGGCCTGAACGCCGGGGCTTTCCGCGCTAACTGGTAAAAGTAATATGCAGATTTGCGGTCACGCCTTTCTTTTCTCGTTCAAACGTTTTGTCTCGCTAACTTTGACTGATTTCCTGGCAATGCGGGCAAGCCCAGACCAATTTGTCGTCTTTTTGGTGGTGCTGCATGTCTTGCGTAAGGAATTTAGTCTCTAGTGTCATTCTTCCTTCGAACTCGTACGGATGGCGGAATCGATTGCTGCATCGAAGTCCTTGTCCGCCCATTCAAGCCCTTCGTCGTCTTCGTATGGAAGATTCGGAGGCTCCGGTACGTTGAATTCACACTTGAACTGCACAAAGTTTTCTCCGTTGCAATCCGTTCCAAGAGATACCCATGCGCGTTGCAGCCCGTTGGCTTTGAGCCACCTATATCGTTCGGCGTCTTTTTCTTGTTCTTCATCTCGTTTCCGCGGGATTTTGGCGGCGAGTTGCTCGATTCGCTTGTCTTTATCGGTGGGCAATTTGTTTATCGGAGGAGCTAGTGGTTGGGTAAAAAATTCGTCGGTCACAGTCATGGCGTCTCCATTTCCTATTCTCAATAGCGTTGCTTGGCTTTTCTCTGTGTCGACTGTGAGAATCGACACCCGAATAGATCTGGGGCGTGTGCGCCACATCTGCGCGAAAAACGCCCCAAAACTTCTCCCATAAACAGCATTATGGCCAAACAGCACCAATAATGCAAGGCTGATAATAACGATTATCAGCCTTGCATAGAAGGCCGTTTCGGAACTAACTTAATGAAAAATGTGTTGGCGCGAGGCCGCCGAAGTGGCCGAATGCAGTAACTGTGTTCAGAATTCTGCAGTAACGCTGGTCACTCCAATGTTCATAAGTGCCTATGGTTAAATTATGGTCAACGTCGTATGCGCTTGGTTAAATGGTGAACACACGTCCTTCTGTTCGCTGAGTTCGCGGGCGCCTCAATGGAAAGAATTCGTCCAAAGTAATGTCCCAGTTCAAGAGACTGAATTTTTCCTTCGACGGGGCCTCAGTTCGGCTTGAGACGTCTGGCTGGCTTTCGCGGCGAGTTTTGTTTCTAGTCCGTTTATTCGTTGATCTTTGAGCTCCATTTCCCGTAAAAGCAAAGTAACGTTCGAATCGTTCACACACCTACCAAGTCGGACACCAAAACGGGATCAGTTCGCGGGGCCACAAAGTGCGGTAACGTATTAGTGCTCATGTTTCATGTAGATGTGGAGCCAAGACTACGCAACAGACTGGCCGAATGATGACCAGCTGCGGATGCAGTTGGTTAAAACGTGACCAATCTTACAGCGGGCGTTCGACTACCGAACGAAGTTACTGCTTTTGACTAACTACTGAACGGTTTTAGTGTAATGGCGGCCAGCAGTAATTCTGGATTGCCGCATCGGTGAATCCTTTGTAAACAACAATTTAGTATTTACTAGAGGTGACCGCCGTTACTGCATTCGTGCATGAGGTGCAGCTGGTATCGGGCGGCCTGTGGTATGGTGGTATGTGTTTATCGTGCCAACGCCATCGCTGGCCTTGCACGAATTATTTCTGTACCAACACCATCAAGTGCTCACGCGCACGCGTCGCTGCGACGTACCTCTCAAAACGCAGGCGAACTTCCCCATTTTCCAGCGGTTTATCATCCAAAGCCATGATGATCGCGCGAAACTCAAGCCCTTTTATCCGCTGCATCGATCCGAACCTGACTCCTGGTTCAGATTGACCTGGATCCGCCTGTCGCGGCTTAAGTTCTAGCGTCTTGATACCCGCTGATTCCAGCGCAGTGCGCAGAAAGCCAATATTAGGGGTGACGCAAATCTCATGGCTGCCCAACTTCAAATCGTTGATGAGGTGCTGTATCCAAGTGACCGCATAGCTTGCCAGTGTTTCCTGATCATCTGACGATCTAATCTGGGGATCTGGCCCTCGGAATACGGATCGATCGCCTGTGGTGTCGGCGGTTCCACCGTCGAGATCGTCAATTGCCACTCCAGATAGCAAGCCGTGAGCCCATTTGCGTATCTGCTCGCTGGTTCGATAATTGATCTTCAGCCTGCGCGAACGTCCTCTAACGTCAATCCCTGCGCGGCTCAACGGGATTGGTATTGCGTTGTAAATCCTCTGGTGCCCGTCGCCTACCATGCAAAGCGGATTGGCGTTACCAGCCGACAAATTGCTGATCGCTGCAATCAGCCTCAATGCCTCCAGACCGAAGTCCTGTAATTCATCGACAAAAACGTGGCGGTACATCGGGAATCCACCTCGTTCCACAACTAGGCGGGCTTGATGTACCAACCCTTCGAAAGTCAGCAGATTCCTCTTGTGCAAGATGCGATTGAACTCCAGAAAAACAGGCCATAGAGTCTTCCTCTGCTTTCTGTCCAACCTTGGGCGACCTGACCGGACTGCAGTCAGGTATGACTCCTCGCTATCGATTCCCATCTTGTCCACCACGAGTTCATATTCGCTTCTAATGAAGTCCCAATCCAATCCCGTAGGCAGGTTTGTACGAAGCACTGCGCGCCAAATTTCTTCACGATCGGCATCTTCCAGCACTTTTCCCTGCCAGCCGCCGCGAATGCAAATCGTCCTTGCCAACTGATGCAGGTTGGTGACCTCAATTCGCTTTGATGCTTCAGGAGACAATTTCTTGATCAACTGCTCCAGAGTCACCGATAGATTACTGGTATAGGTCGTTACCAATATGCGATCCTTATCGCTTTCGAGATGCTGTGCGAGGTAAGCGGCTCGATGCATGAGTGCTACCGTTTTTCCGGTGCCAGCAGCACCATTGATCTTCATCGGACCGGATGTCTTCCATTCGACGAGCTTTCGCTGATAAGGATGCAGAAATACTCGCCACTCTTCGATATCCTGAGAGAGGATAGTTTTCAGATGCTCTTCGCCTTCAACGAGTACGAGGTCGATGTTCATAACCTGATCGAGATGACTGAAGTCCCCAGGACTGACTGGTGCCGCTACCGACTTGTCCAACTCACCAAGCATCTCGGTAAGCGATTGATCCAACGACATACCACAAACAACTCCGTACAAGACCTGAGCCGCTTCTTTGGGCAAATACTCCGCAAACTCCTGAAATGCGTCATCGTTCTTGATTGCCCGGACCGCTGGAATCAAGGCGCGCGGAACACCGGCATGAAATAGATCGTTGTCGGAAAGTTTGTCCAACGGATAAGCGGAAGCATCTGCTGAATATTTTTCAGCATGGGCCTCTGCCGCCGCTTGAGCTTCCTGGACATCAAACACCTGAAGGACGCCCAGCGCCTGATGGGCTTCAAATCGCTTGCTTTTGCACCAGCGATAAGCTTCATCATGATGATCCACATGCATCAGCAGGTAGTTGTCGCCTCGTTCTGGAGCGATGACAATGGCACGGTAATCATCACCGATACGGGCACTGCGTACCTTTTGATCGACTGCCTCGGCGTAAGGCTCGAGATGTATCGAAGATTGCGTACTGTCCTCCTGAAACTTGCGGACGAACTCGAATACTTTTTTCTGCACCTTGACGGGCAGCCCTCCAAAGTCTTTGAGCACATCACGGGACATCATGAGTCTTGCCATTCTTATTCTCCAATCGGGAGCATGGACAGCAGCCATGCCACACCTTTAGCCTGAATATCTGATAGCGTAATGACCGACCATCCAGCCTGCTGCCAATCTCCTGCGAATGAAACCTGATCGCCGACAAGAATCACGCTTCCGACAGATGGATTCTGTTTGTCTGTTCCGGATGCTACTTTAGAGGACCACGCCATTTCTGCAAAGCACTCGCTTGCGTCCGATAGATAAACCTCCACCTGTGGAACCGAAACCCCAGTGGCTGCCATCAGCGGCACGAACGGGCTCAAAACCGGGACGATATCGTTCTGTATTGCTTTCCATCTTTCATCTAAACCATCGTCGTTTACGGCATCCAAGCCGGATACGCTTTCATCGTCAGATTCTGACGACACCAAAGCTCTAAATCGATTACAAAACTGAAATAGATTAGCCAATGCAAGGAATCGCCGCCAACGTTCAAGATAGCCTTCCAGTTCGCGATTTGACTGTGAGTCGGGAAGTCGCAACCAAACGAGAATACGATCAGCAAGTCCATTGATTGCATCGGCACTTGAAGCAATAACGAACAAATCGTCATTGCAGTAACCCAACTTCTCAGACAGCACCCAGCTACCACTCTCGGTTCCTGAAGGGATCTGAATATGAGCGCCGGTCTTCCAAAGATCAAAGACGCCTTGCAGAGCCAGAGTATCGATCCCTAGACTGTTCCCTGCTACCAATTGTAGCGGGAGAAGCAATGCCTCATTAGCCAGTCGAGACCAGCCAGAACGTTCCGGCAAAAGCAAAAATGCCTTGAGCTGCCGAAAGCCATCGGATGTCGCCATGCCAATATCAGGATGGCGTCCGCCTTGTGCTCTCGCAGCAGCCAATTTTGCGGGCAGTATTTTTTCGACAATGTGCTTCTGAAGAATACACAACTGGGTGGAATCGTCGGAGTTGAGATCGTTCCAGCTAACGGCCCATATCCCATAGACACCGCTTGCAAGAATCGCGCGACGCTTTTGCATGTCATCCGGTAGGCGACTTTCAGCCTTGTTTGGTTGAACATGCGGATCAAATCCATCAGCAAAGATGGCCAGTGGCCTAATTGATGGATCATCGGAAGACAGCAGAAAATCGGGCTGACAGAGTATCGCCACACCCTGCGCAGGTCCAAGTTTTGGTTGCAACTCCAATTCCCAGATTCGCGCCTGATTTCCAATTCGGAAACGGAATCCGATCGCTCCCTTGATGATCGTCTTCGACCACTCTCCCGTTTGGCCACCGATACCCGCTTCGACGAAATCCCTTAAACGATCAACAAAGCGCTTTTCGAGCAGGCTGCCAAAGAGGGCCTTTGCATCAACGTGATCGAGGGTCTTGATGATGCTACGTTTGGTTCCGGCATTGATTAATCGGTCGAGAAGCTTGATCCCCCGTTCGCGGCTAATCATGTCAGCCCGATACTGAAGGTGATAGGTGCGGATGCATCGATAACATCCATCCATCTCCTCTTTCTGGCTGAGCAAGCGGCAATGGCAGGATTCGAGGGCATCCTTTGCGCGGCGCAGGATGTCCATGATCCCTTCTCCAGGCAAACCGGACTTGTCCGGCCCTGTGTCCTGAAACAAGGTCTTGAGGAATCCTGTCCCTCCGGGAACGGAGTCCATCAACACGAGGAAGTTCTTTCGAATACCGTCCTTGTGCTGGGGAAGCACCTGCGGGATAACCATCAAATGCGCCGGATTTCCTTGAAAGCGCAGACGCAGACCTAGGTGAATACAGGCCGTTAGCGTCGCAATGTCCTCTTCCTCTACCTCGGGTAACAGAATCCGGATGGCTTCAGAGCGTAGCTCACGGTAGAGATAGAAAGATTCCCACTGGTAAGATC
>CAZZDF010000012.1:0-15611 GCA_964652915.1 uncultured Propionivibrio sp.
GAAATTTTGAGACCCCGGATTGGGCTAAGGAAGCTCAAACTTACTGGACCAAGCGCGCCAAGCGCGACCCGCGTCGCTACCCGGGCGAAAAAGCCGGATCGGAAATCGAAACGCGCTGGTTGCAGGCCCAGGTTGAGGAATTCCAGCCCGACTTGATTATCAGCGTGCATGCTCCTTATAACCTGCTCGACTACGATGGCCCGGTGCCAAAGCCGCTCCGCTTCGGCCGCCTGACCCTAATTCAGCTCGGCGTGTATCCCGGCTCAATGGGCAATTATTTTGGCGTGTTCAAGCAGATTTCGCTCGTCACCATCGAGCTGCCCAACGCCACCACCATGCCCAGCCAGAAAGACCAGCAGGAAATGTGGCAGGACATGCTGAAATGGATCAGGAATGACAAAAGATAGGATATTCAACGCGACATGGGCGTGTTGACGGGGGACGTTCCTGCTATTGCTGCATGAGGCGTCATCAGCGCGTCGGCGCGATGGTGTAGCGGTTTGCGACCTCGCGGTTTTCTTGGCTTTCTTGCCGGGCGCGAACGAAGTCAACGGTAGTTTTGTCGGGGTTGACCAGTACGCGTAGATGGCCGGAGCCGCCGAGAATGGTGCCAGACTGATAACCGTATTCGGCGGCAAAGCGCGGGCTGCCTTCGCCGGGGTGGCCAGGTTGCGGGACTTCCTGATAAACGATGCCATCCAGCGTTTGTGCGGCGTACAGATGGTCGTGCCCGTGGAATACGGCGCTTACGCCATGACGGACCAGCAGCTTGTGAATGGGCATCGTCCAGCCCGGACGGTGTTGTGTGAAGCCGTCGCTGCCGTCGGCGTTCTGGCCGCCCCATTCGCCGAAAGCAGCCGCTTCGATACCGCCGCGACCCTGACGGTCGCGGCCGCCAATCAGTTGATGCACGAAAACGAATTTGTAGCGAGCTTTGCTACCCGCCAGCGTTTGCTTCAGCCATTGGTATTGCGCATCGCCGAGCGACAAATCCCAGCGTTCGTCGCCGCGTCGCGAGTTGCCGTGCCAGTACGGGTTGAGGACGACAAACAGGGCGTCGCCCCAGGTCCAGGCATAGTAGTCCTGCAGCACGCCGGCCAGCGGATCGGCCTTGACGTTGGCGGAATAGAAGGCGTCAGGCAGCGGATTCGGGAAATAGCGTTTGCGCATCGCGTTGGACCAGACGGCGAGGCTGTCAGCGCCGTCGCGCAGCAGGCGGGCTTCTTCGCCGTCGTGGTTGCCAAGTACCAGAAAGAGCGGCAACGATGACAGGGACTGGCCGAAGTAGATGCGCTGGGCGCGATATTGCTGGGCGGCGTTTTCGCGGCTTTCGTGTTTGCCGGTCATGAAGGTGTCGCCCAGGTCGATATGAAAGTCCGGGGCGTCTGCCTTGACGTTGGCCAGCGTGCGCTGGTACAGCGCGGCATCGGTGTTGCCGTCGAGGTGGGAATCGGCGGTGACGGTGAATATGAAACTGTCGGTGCGAGCGCGCCCGGTGCGAAAACTGCCGTTGATCAGCGATTTCCCGCTGTCGCTATCCTTGACCTGATAGCTGTAGCGCTGGTTTGCCGTGAGCTTGTTTACGGCGAGCTCCTGCGGCTGGTCTTTCTTCAAGGACAAAATGGCCGATCGGGACGTGCCGTCATTTTCGCCAAGGCCATAGGACACGACGACCTTGCCGTCGCGGTCGTAGCGCATGAGGCTCAGGACGATGGAGGAATCCGTCGGGCGGCCGAGGATGACATCGGCCGCGCCGGCTACCGGCATGGCCGGAACGGGTTGGCGCGGGCCGCCGCGCCGCTCGTTTTGCCTTTCGTTCTCTGCGTGTCCGCCGTTGTCTTGCGCGCTCGCGGTGAACACGGACAGCACGGTCAGTGCGCACAGACACAGGGGGCGGATTCCGTTTTTCATTGGGCTCGGGTGTAAGTCATGTTGAAGGAGGCCGAATCGAGGGTGATCGCGCTGATCGCCTTGCTCAGCACGGCGCCGGTGACCTTGGCCGGATTGTCGGGCAAGACGGGGGCGGCCGAAAGCGCATAGACGGTAAAGGTGTAGCGTTTGGCGCCGGGGCCGTTCGGGCAGGGCGGTTCGTAGCGGACGCTCTGGTCGTGGCTGGTCGCTCCCACGGTTCCGATGCCGGAGGTGTTTTTGGCCAGGCCGGTGGCGGACTTCGGGATGCCGTAGAGCACCCAGTTCCAGCGCGTCGAACCGTCAACCGGGACGGTCGAGATCATCAGCGCAAATTCCTTCGTGCCAGCCGGCGCGTTGGCCCATTGCAGGGCGGGCGATACGCCCTTGCCATCGCAAGTGTATTCGATGGGCAGCGTGCCGCCGTTGACACCGGCGGTGGTGTTCAGGGTAAAGCCGGAGCGCGATGGGCTGCTGCTCGCGGGTTTTGCCGGAGCGTCAGGGGAGGCGTTTGTCGACGGGTTGGTCGAAGCATTGGCGGGGCGGCTTGCCGGGCGGGCGATCAGGCCTTCCGGTGTGCTTTCGCAGCTTGCGGCGACCAGCCCCTCGCGGGTCATGTGCTGAACGGTATCGCCGGCCTTTTTGCCGCGGCAGTCCTCAAACGCCTGTGGCGGCGGTCCGCCGGCACCTTGTGCCAGCGCTCCCTGCGCCGATGCGCAGAGGCTTAGTGCTGCCAGGAGAATTTTGGTGTTCATGGCGTACGCTCCTGATTGTCTGCTTGCTCAATTCCGGCAGGCCGCTGAAGCTTATGGTGTCAGGGCTTTCTTGCCGCCCTTTTTGCCGGCCTTTTCGGCTTTAAGCGCTTGTTTATCGGCTTGCAGCTTTGCTTTGTCCGACTGAATCGCCTGCTTTGCGGCTGCGGTGTCCTGATGATTGGCTTTGGCGGCTTGCAGTGCCTGTTTGTCGGCCTGTATCGCCTGTTTGTCTGACTGAACGGCCTGTTTGCCGGCGGTGATATCGGGATCGGCAGCAAAAGCCGGCGAGGCGATCAGTCCGATGGCGAGCAGGGTGACCAGTTTGTTCATGATGCTTCCTTTTGGTGTGGGTTGATGGAGGGGGGCAATTACCGTTTGACGCCGAAGAACTGGTCAGTATTGCCAATGCTTGGCATGCTGATCGGGGATGAATAGAGGAACGGACCTTTTGGTTCGCTCGGATCGACCTTGCGCATGGACTGGAGCGTTTGTTTCTGCTGTGCGCTCAGTGTCTGGCCGACCTTGGCAAATGCCGTGGCGTAGAGATAGGAGAGCTTGCCATCCAGTTCGCCGTAACGTCTGGACAAGGCCAGCACCTTGTTCTGGTCGGCGGTCTCGCCTTTCAGGAAGCGCCGCAGCTCGGTGGAAATTTCGCGGCGCACGCGCACGATTTCGTTGAGGTCCTGACGTTGCAGATCGGGTAGTGCGGTAATCAGCCGGCGCTGGTTGTCGTTCAGCGTGGCGAGGAAGTTCTCGCCGCTGTTGCCGGTCAGCGTGGTGCTGATCGAATAATCGCGCTTGCCCATGGCCGGCGCGGTTTTCATGCCAAAACCGCCAAAGTACATGCCGTGGCGCTCGGGGCAGAAGTAGACGTCGGCCTCAACAGAGCCGGCAACCCAGGAGAACATTTCACTGGCGTATGTCATTACGGCAACATTGTTTTCATGCGACATGCTGCGCCGGTCGAGCGGGTCGGCCACTTCCGGCCAGGTTGAGGAGTCGCCGAACTTGAGTTTGGCCAGCGCCGTTTTCTGGGAGGCGTTCAGGCTGCGCAGGATGCTGGCCATGACCCTGGCGCGGTCGTAGGAGAGCTTGCCATCCAGCGCGTAGAGTTCGGCGGAATACTTGATGACGGCCTGTTTGTCGAGGCCGGGGCTGCCGGCGGGCAGCTTGCCTTCGAGATTGAGGCGGAAGGCCTTGATCAGCGGCAGGCGCATTTCGGCAAAGCGCTTGATGTCGGACTGTTGTTCCTTGGCCAGCGCCAGCAGTTGCGCCTTTTGGGCGTCGTTCAGGATGCTCAGCATGTTGTGGGCGATCCTGGTCAGGAAGCTGGTGTTGTGCCCACCCTCTCTGGCGTCGATGTCGCGCATGTACTGAAAGCCGAAGTAGTCCGAAACCTTGCCGGGCGGCAGGAAGGTGTCGTAACCGAAGTCGCCGGTGAGGAAGGCGAGGCCATCGAAAGCGATGGTGTTGAGCTGTGCGCGGTCGGAGATCGCTTGCTCCAGCGAGTATTTGTTGCCGCCTTCCTTGGGCGACTGTCCGTCGGCAGCTTGGTTGGCACGGTTCCTCCCGTCGGCGTTGCCTTGCTGGGCGCCTGGAAGTGGTGGCTGATTTGCGTTCGCGCCGGAACCTTGCCCAGCGCCTTGTCCGGATGCGCGGCCCTGGTTGGGGCGGGCGACCAGCCCATTGGGCGATTCCACGCAGGTGGCAGCGACCGCGCCTTCCCGCGTGGTGTGCTGCACCGTATCGCCGGCTTTCCTGCCTTGGCAATCTTCGTAGGCTTGTGGCGGCGGCTCGCGACCTCCAGTGGATTGGCTTTGCGTTTCCTGCGCCAGGAGGCTGGAGCTCATCATGCTCATGGCAATGGCCAGAACGGTCAGTGTGGTTTTCATGGTTGCGCCTCCCGCAGGTTTGGAAACGATTTCATCATGATCGCAGTGTATTACCCGAAAACATGCCTCCGCATTACAGTTTTGTAATGGCAAAGCTTACGACATCGCGCTAATCTTTGATCAAGGAGAATGGCCATGAAAGTACTGCTGGTCGAGGACGAAAGAAAAATTGCCGACTTTGTTTGCGCGGGCCTGAAAGAGTGCGGTTTTTCGGTGGAGCACTGCGACAACGGCACGGAGGGGTTTTCGCGCGCCAGCAGCGGTAGCTACGATGCCATTGTTCTGGACATCATGTTGCCCGGACGCGATGGACTGTCGATTCTGAAAGGCTTGCGCAAGGAAGGGAACGTCACGCCGATCCTCTTGCTCACCGCGCGCAACGAGCTCGATGACCGCATCGAAGGCTTGAGTCTCGGCGCCGACGATTATCTGGCCAAGCCGTTTTATGTCGAGGAACTGGTTGCCCGCATTCAAGCGCTGATTCGGCGCGTTTCCGGCGAGCGCCAGAACAAGTTGTCCGTCGGCGACCTTTGTCTTGACCGTATTGCCCGCGAGGCAACATGGCACGGACAGACGGTCGATCTCACCGGGCGCGAATTCAACCTGATCGAGTATCTGATGCGTTCGCCCGGGCGGGTTTTTACGCGAACGCAGATCCTTGAACATGTGTGGGACTACGATTTCGATCCGAGTACCAATGTGGTCGACGTCTGCATTCAGCGCATTCGTAAAAAGATTGCGTCGATCAGGGCTGTAGCGGATGAGCAATCGGTGATCGAAAGCGTTCGCGGCGTCGGCTATCGATTCCGGAAACCGGCATGATTCACTCTTTTCGTCTCAGGCTGGCGTTGTTGTCCGCCGTGCTCAGCGGACTGATCCTTGTCGCTTTCGGGGTGACGGCCTGGAACCTAATCCGCGACATTCGCCTCGAACGCATCGATCGCGATATCCGTGAGAACGCTGAGCGCGAGGTGCGTCGTGATCGCAGCTTCGAGGAATGGCGGCATATTGAAGCCAAACTGGCGGCCAGTCTCGGCGTGCGGGATGAGAGCAAGTTTCTGTTGTTGGTGGCTGATGCGGACGGACAAATCATTTTTTGTACTGAGGATTGCAGCAGCTTCCCGTTACGAGAATTCCCTTGGCCCGTCTTGGAGAACAAGGAGCCGGGCGAGCGCCGTAAGACGTCGCCGTCAAGAACTGAATCGGCGAGAGCGGAGCGACCACCGCAAGCAAGCAATTTTTCACGCGAGTTTGGCGCGCATCTTTGGCATTTCGGCTTGGCGGCCAATAATCAGACAAAGGTGGCGATTGGCGTCGATACGTCGTTTATCGATACCGAGATGAACGGCATCCGCAGTGCGTTCGTTCTAGCCTTGCCTTTGGCGCTGGTACTGGTCGGGCTCGGGGCGTGGCTGTTTTCATCCCGTGCCATGCGCCCTTTGCAAAAGCTGACGGCCGTGACGCATCGAATTTCGGCGGAGAAGCTTGATCAGCGTATCCCGCTACACGGTGAGGATCGCGAATTTGCTGAGCTGATTGCGGTTTTCAACAATATGCTGGAACGTCTTGAACGCAGCTTCCTGCAGGCGCACCGTTTTTCCGCCGATGCGGCGCATGAGTTGAAAACGCCGCTGGCGATTCTGCAAGGTCAGCTGGAAAGAGCGATGGTGACGGTTGAGCCGGGGTCGCCGATTCAGGTGCAGCTTGGCGGAATTCTGGATGAAGTGCGGCGTCTGTCTTCGATCTCGCGCAAATTGCTATTGCTTTCGCAGGCCGATTCCGGACGCTTGAACGTGTTGCGCGAGCCGTTCGACCTTTCTGCAGCTTTAGGTGATCTGGTTGAGGATATTCATCTGTTGGCGCCGGATTTGGCAGTGAGCAGTGTCATCGAGCCCGGCTTGCTGATTCAGGCGGATCGCGCCCTGTTCCCGCAGGTTTTGCACAATCTCATCAGCAATGCCATCAAATACAACGTTGATAAAGGCTGGATCAAACTGTCGGCCAAGCGCTCGGCGCAAATCATAGAGCTTTGTGTCGCCAATTCCTCGGCGGGGATGAGTGTTGTAGAGCAGGAAAAAGTCTTCGAACGCTTCTTTCGCGCCGATTCGGCGCATGGTCGTCAAATCGACGGGGTTGGTCTGGGTTTGAGCGTGTCGCGGGAAATCGTCAGGGCGCATGGTGGTGATATTGCGTTTTATGTCGAAGAGAACGCTGCTGTGCGACTGGTCGTCACACTGCCGACCGCGTAATGTGAAAGTGCAGGACAGTGGGCGGTTCAAAACATGGCCCTCAAGTTGCTGGTCTGTTTTGCCGTTAATGTAGAAATGGCGAGAAGGAGTCGATTATGGATATCAGCAATGTAGCGAGTGTGGCCAGTTATGCCAGCGCCGTGAGCCAGGCGCAGACCGGCGATGCGGTGGCGATTTCGGTATTGAAAAAGGCGTTGGATATTCAGGCGCAAGGGGCGATGCAGTTGATTCAGGCCATTCCGCAAGTGGCACCTGGAACGACGGCTACGGTAGGAAACAACGTCAATACGACCGCTTGAGCTGAGGCAGCTTGGCGCTGTTTAGTGCGCGAGATTCAACGCTTCTTTGATCGCGGCGGTTCGCGCGCCGTGCAGGCGTTCGGGAATTTGTGCCGGGTTGCTGCAACTGCCGGCAATGGCAGCGGCGTCGATTGAGCGGGCGGCCGTCAGCGCGCGCGGGAACAGCTCGGGTTGCGGCATTGCTTTGTCTTCCCAGCCCAGGCGCCCGTGATAGTCGCAGGCGCAGGCTTCCAGAAGTTGTTCGAAGCGTTGTGGTCGGCGCAGCGCATCGCAATTCGTCAGCAGCTTGTCGATGGTCGCGGCGCGCATTTCCGGGCCGCGGCGGATGTCGCCGTGATAGCGCGCCATCAGGAGGGCGAGGTCACGGCAATCGGTCGGCGCCTTGAGTTGTTCGCAAACTTCCTTGACCAATGCGATGCTGCGCGCTTCGTGTCCCGGATGGCGTGGCAGATCGGTGGCGGGGGTGAGACCTTTGCCGAGGTCGTGCAGCAGCACGGCAAAGCGCACGGGGAGCGCGTAATTCTGTTGCGCAGCGTGATCGAGTGCCATCATCACATGCACGCCGGTGTCGACTTCGGGGTGGTAGTCGGCGCGTTGCGGCACGCCAAAAAGCCGATCCAGTGCCGGGATGAGTCGAGCCAGCGCACCGCAGTCGCGCAGGGCCTCGATCATGCGCGACGGCCTTTTTTCCATCAGTCCTTTGGCCAGTTCCTGCCATACCCGTTCTGCAACCAGATGATCGACTTCGCCGCTGCTTACCATCTGGCGCATCAGTGTCAGCGTTTCCGGGGCGATCGAGAAATCGGTGAAGCGCGCTGAAAAACGGGCGATGCGCAGGATGCGTACCGGGTCTTCAATAAAGGCCGGGCCAACGTGACGCAGCACGCGTGCGGCGATATCAGCCTGGCCGTTGAACGGGTCGATCAAGCTGCCGTCGTCGGCGCGGGCGATGGCGTTGATCGTCAGATCGCGCCGGGCGAGGTCTTCTTCGAGCGAAACGTCGGGGGCGGCGTGAAAGGAAAAGCCTTTGTAGCCGTGCCCCGCTTTGCGTTCGGTACGCGCCAGGGCATATTCTTCGTGCGTTGTCGGGTGCAGGAAAACCGGGAAGTCCTTGCCTACCGGCTTGAAGCCTTGTGCCAACATCGCTTCTGGCGAGGCGCCGACCACGACGTAGTCGCGATCCTGTACCGGCAGGCCGAGTAGTTCGTCGCGAACGGCACCGCCAACCGTGTAAATGCGCATAAAAACGAGGAGTCCTTTTTAGCGCTCTGGCTCGGCTAGCGCGCCGGCACGCCAGTCTTCCATCGCTGGCAGGGTGCGCATGGTTTCAACCCAGGCCTGCGAAGCCGGTGGCAGCGCAACAGCGTAGGTCAGGAAGCGCCAGACGACAGGGGCGTACATGGCATCGGCAATCGAGAAGCGGCCAAACAGGAAAGGTCCGTCGCCGGCAAAGCGGGCGCGGCAGCCTTCCCAGATGCTGACGATGCGTTCGATGTCCGAGAGGACTTCCGCCGTGCGTTCTTCGTAGGGTTTGGAGGTGCGAATGTTCATCGGCATGCTGCGGCGCAAGGCACCGAAACCGGAGTGCATTTCAGCGCTGATTGAGCGGGCTTCAGCGCGGGCTTTGCGGTCGTCTGGCCAGAGCGACGGCACGTCTTCGGCAATGTATTCACAGATGGCCAGCGAGTCCCAGACGACGGTATCGCCGTCGATCAGGCACGGAACCTTGCCGGAAGGCGAGTGCTTGTAGATATCAGCCTTGGTGCCGGGGCTATCCAGACGGATGTTGATTTCTTCAAAAGACAAGCCGGACTGCTTCATGGCCAGCCAGGGGCGCAAACTCCAGGAGGAGAAATTGCGATCGCCAATAACGAGTTTCAGCATGATGGATATGTCCTTGCGTCCGTGTTGATTGAGTTGCGGAGTAAGACAGTGATTCGTGCGGGAAGTTTTCAGCGGCCGGCGCGACAGCGATAGGCGTTGAGTCGTTGCTTCAGTTTGATCGGCGCAAGATAGCCCGGAACAACCGATTCCAGCGAACGTGGTCGCCAGCCGGGGAAGTTGCGCCGGCCATCGCTGACGTTGTCGATTTGCATGGAGCGCAGGTTGTCGGGCGACATTGGCGGGTTAGGCAATAGCCCGAGCAAGGTTGCTTGCAGGCGAGCCAAAGCGCCCGGCAATGGGATCACGAGACGGTGCTTGCCAATCAGCGTTCCGCTGTAGTCGACGAGCTGTCGCAAGGAATAGGTTTGCGGGCCGCACAATTCATAGGTTTGCCCGAAGGTCGCCAGGTCTTTCAGGCAGGCGACAAAGGCATCGGCGACGTCGCCGACGTAAACCGGTTGAAAGCGTGCGTTGGCTGAAGCCAGAGGAAATACCGGCAGGAGGCCAAGCAGTTTGGCGAAAGTGTTCAGGAACTTGTCGCCCGGGCCAAAAATGACCGATGGGCGGAAGATGGTAACGTCGAGTTCGTTGGCGGCAGCCAGAACGACCGCCTCGCCGGCGGCCTTGGAGCGCAGATACCCGGACGGCGCATCGACGGCGGCCTTGAGCGCGCTCATGTGTACCAGACGGCGCACGCCCTTTTGCTTCATCGCGGCGATGATTTTTTTCGGCAACTCGACATGCGCCTGAGCAAAGCGTTTGCCGTAGGGCTGGCTGGAGTCTCCATCGTGCAGAATGCCGACCAGATTGATCACGGCATCGACGCCGTCCATTAGGGCGGCCAGCGCTTCGGGCTGGTGTACGTCGGCTTCGACGGCATAGACCGTCGGCATCAGGGTGATTTTCTTGGTGTGGTCGCGATGCCGCGTCGGGATGATGACGCGGATGCCGCGCTCGGAAAGGCGGTTGGCGATCCAGCCGCCAACAAAGCCGCTGCCCCCGATCAACAATACCTTTTTGAGTTCCATGATGCCCTGACGATAGAAGAGGATTGAATGGGTAATCTTACGGTAATTCTTCGGCTTTCGGATCAGCTTTGGTGTTCGGGCCGACGGTGCCGAGGCGGCTCTTCAGCGACTGCGGTTTGCCGTTAAACAGCGCAGAGTAATAGACGGCGTTGCTCATCACCTTTTTGACGTAATCGCGGGTTTCCGAAAACGGGATGCTCTCGGCGTAGATCGCGCCTTCCAGCGGCCGGTCGGCGCGCCATTTGCGGGCACGGCCGGGGCCGGCGTTGTAGGCGGCTGAAGCAAGCACCGGGTGATTGTCGAGGCTTTCCAGCACCATGCGCATGTAGGAGGTGCCGAGCAGGACGTTGACGTCGGTGTCGTTGACCTTGCCCTGGTGGAAGTCCTTGAGCCCGATCTTGTTGGCCACCCATTTGGCCGTCGCCGGCATTAGCTGCATCAGGCCGGAGGCGCCGACATTCGATTTGGCGTTGGTGACAAAGCGGCTTTCCTGACGCATCAGCCCATAAACCCAGGCATCGTCGAGCGACTGCTCGCGTGCCGCCGGGCGAACCTGGTCGGCGTAGGGCGAGAGGTAGCGCAGCGAGTAATCATGTTCGGCCTTGGTGCGGTCGGCGGCGGCGATGGCGCGGTCATAGATGCCGGCGCGATGGGCGATGTCCGAGGCAGCGAGAAGCTCGCGGTCGTTCATGGTGCGCAAGGCCCAGCTCCATTCCTTCATGCCTTCGGTACGCATGTTCAGGCGGTACAGCGTCAGACCGCGTTGCACGCCAAGATTGGCGTTGACTCGCGACATTTCCTCGGCTGTCGGTGGGGTGGCCTTGGGCGGCGGCATGATCGGCCGGTCGAGTTCTTCGTCGGCGAGGTTGCTGTAGAAATTGGGCTGTCCGGCAATTTTGGCGAATAGGGCATTGGCATCGCTGGTGCGTCCGCCGGCACGGTAGGCGCGGCCCAGCCAGTAGACCCAGACCGGTTGTTCGGCCAGTGCCGCCGGCATTTTTTCAATGGTGTTGCGCACGGTTCCCCAGTCATGCGCGCGCAGGGCGGCCCGAACCTTCCACTGCGCGACTTCGTCGGAAAGCGGTGCATCGCCGGCGTTGCGGTACCAGGCCAGGGCGTCTCCCATGTGTCGTTTGGCGGCCTGCCAGCCGATTTGCCCCCAAGCCCAGCCTTTTTCTCCAGCGTGCAGTTGGCCTTCGATCCGGGCGAGTTGCTCGGCGGCCATGCGCGGGTCGTTGGCGGCGATACGGCTGACGGCTAATGCAGCGAGTTCGCGATTCATTCGGCTGCCCGAGAAGCTATTTTGCTTGACCAGCCACGGCAAGGGAGAATCGCTAACCGTTTTTGCGGTGCGCTCGTCCGGCGTCTGGCTCGGCGGCAGGTAATTCATGCTGTAGCGGGCGGCAGCGAGCTTGTTGGCCTCGAACTGATTGCGAATGCGCGCCCATACTTCGTCGGCCAGCACGCGTTTGTCGAGAATCAATGCCTCAAGGACCGGGTAACAGGCGGTCGGCGGCTCGATCAGCGTCAGCCACAACTTCATTGCTTCGTCGTTGACGCTGGCATCGCCACGGGCGCGGCGGCTTTGCATGGCGTAGCAGTTCGTTTCCTGATCCGGTTGCACCAGCGCCGGAAATTCACGGTCGAAGTCCGACCATTGCTGTTTTTTACCCAGTTGCTTCAGCCAGTCGCCGCGTAGTTTTTCGGCGATGTAGCTTTTGTCGTTGCGCGTGAGAAAGGAGCGGATCGTCGATGGTTCGGTGGTCGACAGGTCGAGCAAAAGCCGCCAGTAGTCGACGTAAACTTCCAATTCGTAGCCCTGCAGATCGGGCGCCAGACGTTCGAGTTTGTTGCGGTCGCCGGCTCGCGCGGCATCCCGCGCAGCGAGAAACTGGTCATCGGAAGCGGCCATGCTGGTCGTGGCCTGAGACATCAACAGGGGGAGTGCGACGAGAAAAACGCTGAGGCGAAACTTCATGATAAGCTGAAATCCTTACAAATACTGACCTTCAGGATACCACATGAGCACCGTCCCGTCGCCGGAAACGCCCGCTGAAGATACCCCGGAAGCGCGTTTGGCTTACCGCAAAGCCTTGCGCAAAACGCTGGTTGAACGGCGTCAGACCTTGCCGGCGGACGAGCTGGCGCGGATGACGGCGTCGGTCTGTACGCATTTGCGCCGCGAGTTTCCGGAACTCGCCCGGATGCGCGTCGGCTTCTGCTGGCCGATGTTGAACGAGCCGGATTTGCGTCCGTTGATCGAAACGTGGATTCGAGAAGGCGATCCGGGATTCGTCGCGCTGCTACCGGTGGTGGTGGCGCCCAAGACGCCGCTCGCTTTTCGCGCCTGGACGCCGCAGACGCCGATGGTCAAAGACCGCTACGGCATCGAAACGCCTGCCGAAGGCGAGTTCATCGTGCCTCAAGCCTTGCTGATTCCGGTTAATGCCTTCGATGCGGCCGGTTACCGCATCGGTTACGGCGGCGGTTTTTTCGACCGCACCCTGGCAACAACCCAGCCCAAGCCTCTAAGCATTGGCGTTGGTTTTGAACTGGCGCGTGTCGATTCGATCCGGCCGGAAGCCTATGATATGCCGCTCGATGCTGTAGTGACGGAGGCGGGTGTTTTTAGAGGGGATTGATTCGTGGGGTGGGTGTGCCGTGCTGATTCAATTTACAGACTGTAGATTTATTTGCACGTGGGAAGCCAATCAGATTTTTCCACTAGCTCTGCCAATACTGCATTCTCGTTAGCTATCGTTTTTAGTGCAGTGAGTTTTCCCTCCGGCGTTTGATCGGCGCTAGGCGGGTATTTTTGCGCAAACTGATAAATGACAAGACCTCCGCAGGCTTCCATGTGGAAACTTTTTTGCACATTCGATTCAAAATCTGGATTCTTCGAATCTGGCTCGAAAATTATTTTTGCATAAGAGTTATTTCCCTTTAGGTACAAGTTGTAGTGGGGTTTGGGTTGCCTACGATCAAGCGAGGCTTTCATTACTTCAAGCCACTTGAGAGGTGGAGCAACTACCGATTTGTAATAATTTACCGTTACGAGTGACGACCATTTTTCGATGGGTTCATCGTTGGACGTGTATTCATAAATCGCTTGCCCGTTGGGTGACGAATTTTTGTAGGCTAAATTGTATGTTTTGTTTGCAAAAACGACTTGCTCAGGAGCTGTGAATTGTTGGGCGTTAATGGTTGGTGCAAATATGGCTAGCCATAGAAATATTGCAAATCGATTTGCCATTTGAGTTTCTTGGTTCTTAGTTAGAGGGCTTCACAGAAGCGAAATGGCAGCTTTCACAAAGTGTCTCTGTAATTTCTTTGCGAGTCTTTGCACCTTCGCGGCTTTTCAGTGGATGTTGTTTGTTTAATGCCGAAACACTGGAATCTGCGGCAGTTTCGGCCACTCCACTGCGTCGAGCATGTTCTTGACGATCAGGCCGAGTTCGGTATCGCCTTCGATGGACAGTTCGCGGTTGAAGAACAGGGTATCCGGGTCTTCCTGACGGGCGAGCAGTTGTAGGTAGGCCGAGAAGTTGGCGCGGAAGGCGAGGTCGGGTTCTTCGGGGTGGGTGTAGAGCGGGCGGAAGCGTCCGTCGCGGAAGGTAAAGCAGGCGCGGCCGCCGGTATCGAGCACGTCGACGAGAAAACTGCGCCCTTCGAGCAGCGCCAGATTGTCTTCCGGTAGCAGCTTCATCTTGATCGCGCCATTGAGCGCCGTGGTCAGGGCGATGGCGTGCGGCCACTGCGGCAGCTTGTTGCCAACGGCCGAAACGAAGTCGGGAAGTTTGAAGCGCGGGATGGTGAAGGGCACGATCATGATCCTTGCAGTTGGGCGAGTGCGGCTCGGTGGTGTGAGGCAATGCCTGGCTCGCCAAACCAGTAGCCATCGACCATGCCTTCGGCGGCCCAGCCGCTCATGTCTGGCTGGGGAGCTTGGCCGCGGCGGGCGGCGTCAAAGGCGGCGATGATTTCCGGCATGTGCTTGGGTTGCGGGCTCAGGCGAATGGCGTTGATGCCCATTGTCAGCATTTCCGGCACTTCTGCCAAGAGGTTGTAGGTCTGCGCCGACATCGTCTGGATGCCGTTGATCGAGAGGAAAGGTTGGCCTTCACGGGTTTTCAGCGTCATTCCTTCGGCGTGGTCGAGACACTTGAACTGGCAGTCGTCCTTGTTCAGGTTGTAATGGCGGGCGGTGAAGCAACGCGCCGAAAAGGCGAGCGGCAGTTTGCCGTAGACGAACACTTCGGTTTCAACCCCGGCGGGGCGCCCTTTGTGCAGGGGCTCGATCAGGCTGCGCCCCGCTTCGAGCGGCGGCACCCAGCGGCACATGCCGTAGCGGGCATAGGTGGCGAGCGTGGCGGCGTTGTAGATGTTCAGGTGCGGGCCGGCGACGAAGGGGCGTCCGGCAGCGATGTTGACCGCGCCCAGATCGTTGGCTTCGACCTTGCAGCCGGCTTCGTCGATCAGCCGGCGGGTGGCCTTGAGGTCGCCTTCCGATTCGAGCAGCGCCATCGCCGAAACGACGACTTCCTTGCCGCAATCGTTGAGGTCGCGCGCCAGCCCGATCCAGTCGGTGATGCGCAATTGCTGCCGGCGCGAACAGACGACCTCGCCGACGTAAATCGTGTCGAGTGCTTCGATCTGTGCCATTTCGGCGTAGAAGTCGAGTACTTCCTGTTTGGTCCAGAAATAGAGCAGGGGGCCTAAAGCGAGTTTCATGCGGCTTATCTCCACGGCCGGTTGTAAGCGCCGAGCGTGGCTTGCACGCCTTCGGAGACTTTGGCGAGTTCGGCTTGCCAGGCGGGCTTGACCGAGAAATGCTCAAAATTCCGGCCCAGTTCGTCGATCGCGGCGCGCAGGGTGCGGGTGACTTGCGCGACATAGGCCGGGCTGCGCTGGCGGCCTTCGACCTTGATCGCCGAAATGCCGATCTTGACGATTTCCGGCAGGATTTCGAGCACGTTGAGGCTGGTCGGCTCTTCCAGCGCGTAATAGGTCTCGCCGGCCACTTCGAAGCGGCCTTTGCACAGTGTAGGGTAGCCGGCCGGTTCGTTGTCGGCGCAGCGGTCGATGAGGATGCCGTTGAGGCGCGTCGATAGTTGTCCCGGCGACTTCTCCCATTTGACGAACTTGGCCGGCGAGCAGGCGCCAATGGTGTTGGGCGATTCGCCGGTAGCGTAGGAAGAAAGCCAGCAACGGCCTTCGTTCATCACGCACAGGCTGCCAAAGCCGAAGACCTCGATTTCCACCGGCGTATTCTTGATCACGTGTTCGACCTGAGCCAGCGTCAGCACGCGCGGCAGGACGGCGCGTTTGACGCCGAATTCGCGATGCGCGAAGTTGACCGCCTCGTAGCTGGTCGCCGAGCCTTGCACGGAAAGATGCAGGCGCAGGTTCGGGTGGCGCTTGCTGGCGTAGTCGAGCAGGCCAAGGTCGGCCAGGATGACCGCATCAACGCCGAGTTCGGCGGCGCCATCAACAGCCTTGTGCCAGTCGGCTTCGCGCCCGGGTTGCGGGAAAGTGTTGATGGCCATCAAGACGTGCTTGCCGCGTGAATGCGCGTAGCTGACGCCTTCAACCATGG
>CAZZDF010000013.1:0-3543 GCA_964652915.1 uncultured Propionivibrio sp.
CTAGTTTTTAGGGCGATAACTTGCTGCGAGGAACGACGCGAACGCGTGTTGAGCCGCAGTTGCCGGTTCTTTCCCCCGGTTGTTTGATCGATCCTGTTCTGGAGGTGGCCATGATCGAGATTTCCGGCTGGTGAGAGGTCAGAGCGGACTGATCAGGGCAACGGAATAGTCGCCTGAGTCGGTGTCTGCGGTGAAGCGATAAACCCCGTCACGCGGACTCGTAAAACGGATCGGATCGGCGTTGCCGTGTGGTGCCAGGCGGCGTTCTCCATCGTAGGGATAGTCGGCGAGCGACCACCCCCAGGCCGAGCGGTTGGCCGAGAACTTGTAGCTATAGGTGCGCCCGCCGCTTAGCTGGACATCCTTGAAAAAAATGCCTTTGGTCTCGGTTTGCATGTCATGGATTGGGTCGAGCGGATTCCAGCCATTTTGTCCGTCTTTGCTGAACGATTCAAAGTCGCCGCATATCTGCAAGGATTCGATGCGCGTAATCGGGGCGACCGGCGGATCGATCGCGAAACGTCCCTGCACCGGATCCAGAGTCACCCGGTAGGTGCCGTCGGACGGAACGCGGAACAGAATGTTCCATTCCTGCGGTGCCGAGTGCCAGGTTTTTCCCCATTCCCCCCCGAAGCCGATGCTGTCGAGCGACCAGTTGCCGTCGATGGAAAAATTCATGGTGTATAGACCGCTGCCCCCGGCGCCCCCGTTTTTGCGCAATTCGAGGCTTTTCTGCCAGAGTCCCTGCGCAGTTTTTTCCATCGCGTGGCTGGGGGCGTCTGGGCTCCAGGCATCGGGAACGACATCGCCATTGACTTGATAAGTCGCGCCGGGGAAAAACTCAACCGGTGGGTCAATGGTAAAGCGGTATTGTTCCGGCCAGACGGTCATCCGGTAGGTGCCATCGCGAACCACCCGGAAAACCAGCGCGCTTTCTTCGATATGGCCGACGCGGCTGTTATAGCCGTTGCCACCGGCCAGTCGCCCAGGCTGATTGATGATCGCCGAAAAGCCCCAGTCGCCGTTGTGATTGGCGGAAAGCAAAGACTGGTAAATACCGTTTTTCTGGTGACCGCCACGCGTCGTCAGTGGCAAGTCGATTGACCAGGAACCGTCATCGTGGCGGGTCAGTTGATGTGCTGCCACCCATTCGTCCCATAGCTCGGCAGGGCGTGTACGTCGTCCATCGAAGGTTTCCAAGACGCCTTCACCATCATGAACAAAGCCGTTGAGTTGCATCGATTCAATTTTCTGTTGTTCGATGACGGGCGGGGTGATGTCGTAGCTTGCTGCGGCCGGGTTAAAGCGTACTTGGTAGGTGCCGTTGGCCGGAACACGGAAAATGATGTTGCCGGCGAAAGCCGACTGCGGCCCGGTGATCAACCGACCCGTTTCGGTCCCCCTTTTGTAAACCTGGCGCAATTCGCGATTAGTGAAAAACCGCATTGCGTAGATTCCATCCCGATTGCGGCCTCCGTCCTTGCGCAGATCGAGTTCGCGAATGAAGCTGCCGTCCTTTTCGGCGTGCATGTCATTGGCTTCTGCGAAAGGATTCCAGGCAGTGCGTGTGTCATGCACGGTGCCGACAATTTGTGCGCTACCGGCGACCGCGATGTTCGCCGCTATCAGCATCAGCACTGCGACCAGCCAGGCGGCACCGCGACGCATCATGCCTCCAGTAACGCGAGGGCGGCGGCACTGTCCGCCGCGATCTGAAAGTTGGGTAGAAAACCCACGAGAGTCAGCGTGTCGAGTATGGTCTGATCAAGACTGCAAAGAACGAGGCGCCCTTCGAGGTCGGCAGTTGTTGTTGCCAGCACCAGCAACATGCGCAGGCCGCTACTGGCCATATAGCTCACCGCCTTGAAGTCGAGCGCCAGGTATTTCTGGCCGCTGCGGATTTTTTCGAGCAGCCGAGACTGAATGTCCGGCGTCGTTGAGGCGTCAAGCTTGCCTTCTAGTTCAATTACAACACAGTCTCCCTGAACGGTTTCGCGAAAAGTGCTCATGGTTACAGATTCCTCAAAGTAGTTCCGTCTGCAAATGGGTATGCAGTACCCGGTACCAGTCGGCCAATACAACTGAAACACGTTGCCGAACCTCGTCGGGTAACTGGCTCACCGCATTAAGGATGGCGTCGGCGGCGTCTTCGTGCAATTCGGGAACGTGCGGCAAGAGTTCAAGCCGTAGACGTTCGGCAAGCGATTCGTCAGCCAATACTGAAAAAATGGTGTCGAGCGCATGGTTTTTCTCGCCCGGACTTGGTGTGTTGCGCAGAATGAATGCGCCGGCCAGGACACGGGCGATGGGGTCGGGTGAGCAAATCAGGTTCGTCAAGACTTCAGGTGTCGGACACTCGCCGACGCGGTGGCAAGCGTTCAGGATGTCGACATGCGTGAGCGGATCGACCGAACTCAGAATTTCGGCGAGAACCTGACGTGCCTGGGGACGAAGCTCTGCGTAAGGCCAGAGCGCCTGTACCGCAGCCGCACGAACGATAATCGCCGGATCCTCAAGTTTGGGGACCAGCAAGCTGCGCATATCTAGGCCGCTTTTTCCGATTGCTTCGACGACGTACGCGCGAACTTGGGACAAGGGTGTGTCGAGCCAGCGGCGAGCCAATTCGTCAAGCTGTCCGGGCTGGTCCTGGCGCCATAGCGCTTGCAAGGCAGCTGCGCGTACTTTTGGGTCGGGGTCAGATTCGAGCAGACGCTCGGCTGCCGCGATGGCGGGGGCTGCCAGCGGCCGCCTCAAGGCAGCACGGCTCATGGCGCGTAGTGCTTCCAGACGAACGCGCACTTCCGGATCGGCGCAGGCGGCAGCAAAGGGCGCCTCAGCGCCACCGATATTGCCCCATACCCGGATCGCCGCCATTCGCTTCTCGATTTCGGGCGAGTGACCGACTTTGATCAGCAGCTCTCTTGCGCGTAGGTTGCCTGGTTCTTCAAGGCAGTCGATGGCATCCATCGCCGTACGTTTATCGGTGCTATCAAGATTCTTTTCCACGAGATCCAGATAGTGCTTGCGCGCGCGCCAGACGACGATGATCCAGGCGATGGCCAGCAATGCTCCGGCGAGCGTTACCGGGTCCGACCAGCCGCGATTGGTGCCGGATGAATCGAAGAGGTGATGCAGCGCGATGATTGCGACGCCGCCCAGCACGCCCCCCAATGGATTGAGAAAACCCTCGATGAAACCGCGAACACGCGCACGCAAGTCGGCAGGTATGGCGTTGAGTGCCAGTTGGTAGGAATTTCCCTGCACGGTCATGCCCACCATGTCCCAGGTGTAGCGCATGAGCAGACCCGGCCAGAAGGTGAACCAGCCGGAGATCAGTACGAATCCGCCCAGAACTGTGGCGGGCAGAACCAGCAGGCCGCGCGCCACACCAATGTGCCGGATGAGGTGGCTGCTCAAGAAGGTTTGCACCAGCAAACCGCTGACGTTGATTACGATGGTGTAAATGCCGTAGTAACCCGCGAGCTTGTCTTCCGAGGGGAAGGTGTTGTTCATGATGCGGGTGTATTGGAAGTCGGCTACTGA
>CAZZDF010000013.1:3643-15123 GCA_964652915.1 uncultured Propionivibrio sp.
CCCGGCCTTAACCCGCGCAGTTCGGCGCCGAAACGCGCACGCAGTACCAAGGTCAGTGGGATCAGGGCAAAGATGCAGAATGCCCAAACAACGACAAGGTTGGCGGTGCCAAGCAGGTTGGCGAGGGCATTGATCGAAGCGCCTCCGGCGATGCCGCCGATGGTTCCGGCGGTGCCCAGAATCGGATAGATGCGTCGTCCTTGCGATGGCCGAAAAAGGTCGTTGATGATGGTCCAGATCTGGGTGCCAAGAACCGCGTTGCCGACGCCCTGCGCGAAAAAGACCGCTGCAAAAAAGATCAGCAGTGGCAGGGTTACACCGACATCACCTTCCGGGCGGGCGGTCACCAGCAGTCGCGCAATGATCAGCGTCGCCCCGGTGGCGACACAAAACAAGATCAACAGGCGGTCACGACGCAGTGCGTCAGCCAGAGACAAATAAACCGTCGAGCCGACCATGCCGAGGATGCTGATGCCGATATAGGTGTAGGGCAGGTATTCAACGCCCATCCGTTTGACCAGCATGGAATGGACAGCACTCCAGCCGATGGCATAGCCGATCGAGATCAGCGCAACCATCGTCCATGTAATCCAGACTTTGGCGACCTCGTCACGGCGAATATCGAGAAATTTCATGTTATCTCGGTGCCAAGGTGACGGAGAGGTGCTGAGCCTGGTTCATGTGTGGCAGGTTGACGCTCATCCCCTGCGCATCGAAATGATGATAGGGCTTGCCGTTGAGAGTCACCGAAGCGATCTTCACCTTGCCTGGCGGCAACGAGATCGGCTGTACCTCGAAACGGGTACCGCCGGCGGAAGCATCCGGATAGAAATTGAGCACCACCGGCCGCTTTTGCACCAGCAGATTGGTGTACAGGTGTGCGAAATAATCGAGCTCAAGAATGTGATAGCCGCTCTTCGAGTGGCTCCCCTTGTCAGCACGATCGCCGATCAGATAAGGCGTGCCATCGGACTGAACGTCAAAGAAGACCTCGCCGTCATCGTGATCAAGAAACGCTAGATTAAAAAATCCCGAACCGGCACGCGCTGAATCAAGATATTTTGCCTCTCCGGTCTCGGCGAACAGAATGTAGTTCGCGAGAATGCCTTGCTCCTGCTGCCACCAGGCCTTGCGGTCATGCCAGGCATGCTCATAGCGTCCGTTGGCATCCGGTTTGCGCTCGATCACGTCGTACCAGCCGCCGCGGCGCGGATCCTGGCCATAAATCAACATCTTGTCGGCGGCACTGCGAGCCACACCAAGGAATTCGCGATCACCGGTCAGGTGATAGAGCCGTGTCAGACACCAGGCTATCTTGAGGTTGTGACCGACCACGGCGCGGTTTTGTTGCCAAGTGTAGGTCAGATCGGGTTTCCAGTCGGCATCAAAGCGTTCATAAACGAAAGGACTCGTTGGGTCGGGGAAGTGCGTGGCAATCAGCGTGCCCAACTCGCGCATGCGCCGCAGGTGCTCCGGCTTGCGGGTGCCAAGATAAAGATTCTCGAGATACGCCGGCAGATGATCGCCGACCGAGTTCCAGTTCTTTTTGCGCGCATTCGACCCCGCCGCATCCTCGGGACGCAGAGTGCCCGGATGGATATGCGAGAAATAGCCTCGAGCCAGTGCATTGGCCGGCGCAGCGTCCCAATAGTACTGATCCATGAAGCGCACGGTCTTCTCGATGTCGGCAAGAACTTCTGGGTCGCCGGTGATCCGGTAATACTGGGTAAGTCCGGCGACAGCGTAGATCTGTTCGTAGAGGGGAATGGTTCCTTCATCATCGGAGAAGCGTGAGGCAAGAACCGGACGGCCATCGCGTAGTGCATGCAGCCAGCTGACGGTACGGCCGTCGGCCGACTCAACGCGCAGCCGTTCGCGCTGATAGCGCACCAGCTCCGCAGCGGCACGCAGGACGCGCGGATTGCCGTTCATCAGGTAGGCGGAGGACAGACCATAAACGAGGCGCGAAATGGTGTCGGTTTCCTGAAGATTAAGCCAGTCCGGCCGCTTCTCGCCGCTCTTGGTGATGACGGTCCGGTAGCCGGAAGCATCGCCAACCTCACCCTTGCCAAACTGGGTGCGGATCCAGAACTCCGCGACTTCGCGTGCCTGTGAAGACCACCAGTCAGGTTGTTCAAGCACCAGAGCGTTTTCCTGTGGGCCGAACAGCGAGACTTCCTTGGCCAGCAGTTCGGGAGAGTCGCTGTAGATCAGCCCGGAGGCGGCTAGCCAGCTTCCGGGTTGTAATCTATCCACGGCTTTCGGGTCGACGGCTCGCTCCCGCTCGTCGAGCTGGCGCAGGGTGTGCAGCCAGGCGTTGTCGGCAATGCGTACGGCTTGGGTCTTGCCGCCCGGCATTTTGACGATGAGTCGTTTTTGTTGCGGATGGCTTTCAATGACCACCCCTTGCACCCGGTCGAAGCGGACTTCCGGAACGGTAGGTGGGGCGGCTTGCGCCGTCGCTGTTCCTGCGCAGAGCAGTATCAGCAGACCGGATAGAACACCGATCGCAGAACTGAGAGGAAAAGGGCCTGTCGGGAGGGTCTGCGATCTGTTTCTATGCATGATTATTCTCACCATGAGCAACAAAGGACGAATCAAACAGTAACACGCAAAATTCTTCTATGGAAGATTGTTCGTGTCACTTCTGCGGTTCGAGTGGGGGAAGGATGATGTTGATGGGGAGATCCATGCTGGTGTCTGTGGATTCGATCTGGTGAGTGAACGCCCACACGCCGTTCCGCTTGGCAACTTGAAATTCTCCGACGGCCGAAACAAAGGGGCGCCAGTTCTCGCGATGGGTCATCGTGCAATTCAAAATATGGATGATGACGCGGGCCGAAGTTGGTGTCTGTTCAAGAAAGTACGGTGGGGTGATGATGTGCCGGCGATTGACGCCCATGCGCCTGAAATTTTCGAAGCGAGTGGCCATCATTTTTTCAAATGCCTCACGGCCAGTGACGATTATTGTCGGGCTGCCGGGGACGTGGTATTCGGCCTCGAATTCCGGGGCGATGGTCTCAATAAGTAGGTCGAGGCGCTTTTCGTCCAGGCCATAGATCATCGCGCCGAAGAGATTGGTGATGGCAAGCCGGTCGGCGACATCAAAGGCAGTTGTTCCCGTTGGTGGAACTCCATTTGCTGGCGCTGCCGCTCTTGCAGGTTGCAGCGCCAGTCCAAGCAGGAGAAGGAGGATCGAGATCTGTGCTGTAAGCCTAGTGATGCGGTTTTTCATGAATTTTCCTTCAAGAGGGCGGATGGCTACCAGGGCGCTGAGGCAAGTTCGATAATGTTGCCGTAGGGGTCTTCGCAAAAAATAATCGTGAGACCGGAAGTTTCGATCCGGTTCAAGATTTTGCCTCCCCGGGTACTGATTCGTTCTGCAGTTGTCGATGGATCGCCCACAATGATGCCGGCATGTACATAACCGGATTTTCGCTTGCCCGGTGCGGGTAACGAGGGAGATGGGTGGAGTTCAAAAAATTCGATCACCTGCATGAAGGGTGCCCCCGGCGCACGCATGCGAACGAAACGAATTCTGGAAATGTCCTCGCCGAAAGTTGCTATTGCTGTTTTCCAGCGTTCGCCAATGGCTGGGGTGTGAGTAAATGGCGTGGCTGTGGTGGGAACAAATCCAAAAATGTCGGAATACCATTGCATGGCCGGTTCAAGAGAGGGAACGACGACTGCCATGTGGTTCCATCGCGGTATGGATTGCGCGGAATCCAGGGCTTCGAGGATGAGCTTGCGTCGGGCAGAATCGGCGATATCTTCCGCATACTTATGCTGGGTTCGGCCGGAAAAGTCTTCGATATCGCTGCGCGCGCCGCTGGCGACTTCCCACCGAATCTGTTCGAGGTAGCCGGGAAGGCGGTCATCCGGCACGGTGCTGGCACGGAGAACGGCGTCGTGGAGGGCGGTCAGGCCATTGACCACGGGGATCTCGTTCAGGGCGTCGGAAAGTTCGGCCGACGTAATTCGCGATCCCATCAGCCTGAGAATGTCGATATGGCCAAATACCGAGGCACGGATGATGGCATGCGCGCCCATTGGGTGCTTTTCTTTTATCAGCGGCCCGGCTCCACGATCGAGCAATAGACGGGCGATTCGCAAGCGCAGAGCCGCCGCAGCTTCGGGGTGCGGGCCAGTATTGTTGCCTGTTACCGTGATGACAAGCAGGGGTTGAAGGAGATCTCCGGCGAGTTTGTTGACGTCCACACCCGCAAGGCGGGTGGTGACCAGGGTCGTGAGTTCATCAAGTCGTTCCGGGCTGTCGCCAATGACTTTCAGTGCCTCTGAAATGGCCGCAGCAGCTTCATTGGAACGGCGTTGCGCCTCGTCTTCGACGGTGGCGTCCTGCTCGCGTACTTTTGCCATAAGGGCTTTATGGCTGGCCGCTTTGGCTTCTGGCGAGGGGGCCGAAGGCATAAGCGCTTCGATCAGTGCGCGATTGTCAAACTGATGGCCAAAATCAAGCGCAGTGAGCCCCCTGAGTGTGGTCGCGGCCGGATTTGCTCCATGTCGGATGGCAAACTTTGCCAGATCGACGTGGCCGTAAAACGCCGCCTGCAGGAGCAGCGTGTGGCCATTGAGCAGCCAGGCTTCGTCGATGTCGGAAGGGCGTGCGGCAAGGAGAACTCTGGCGGTGTCTATGTCACCGGATTGGCCAGCCAGATGGATCGGCAGGGCCCCGGACGGCGCAAAACGGAGAGTCGGGTCGGCTTTGCGGATCGTGTTGTTCAGCAAGGCGTCGACTGACCGTGCATGCCCTCGCGCTGAGGCTATGAGCAGGGGCGTCCATCCACGCTCGTTGGCTTGATCAGGATTCCCTCCGGCGGCGATCCAGTCGACCAGCCAGCGAGTATCGTTTCGCGCTGCGGCTTTGATCGCGTCGTCTACGGGCGCTGCCGCCCATGTCAAATTAAAGGCGCAGCAGGCACAGAGGAAAACCACAAAAAACAGAGAGCGCGATTTCATCAGTTTGTCATGATAGAAATGTTGTTCGGGCTGGCCTTTTTTACGGTTTCAGATTTCGTCAATCGATACCGGAGGGGGCGTCAGAGTCTTATTGTGAAACGCCGTAAATCGGTGCGGTGGGCAAAAACTTCCCGACGATTTTCGCGCTGACGGAAATTCTGCCTGTGTCGGGGTCACGAACAAGGTCATAGGTTTGCCAGGCCAGATTGGCCACGTAACGACTGCGCGCTTCACCCGGCTTCCATTCGCGGCGCTCCCAGCGCACGATCAGTTTGACCGTTGCCTTGTTTCCGAAAATCATGATTTCTTCCCATTTTTCAATGGCATGGGTTTCGTCGAAATATCTTGAGAGGGCGTCTTCGTACCAGGCGCGCAGGGCCGCGTGTCCCTGCTGATTGCCGCTGCCATCCGGGTAGAGGAACTTGATGTCGTCGCTGGCCAGCACCATCAGTTCTTCTACCGGGCGGTGTTCATTGGTAACGAAATACCAGTTGAGAATGACGTTTTTGACCATCGTTTCGGTCAGTGGCTTGGCTGTTTCGTCGGCGAGTGCCGGTGCGGCCAGAATTTGTAGCAGCAGCGCGAGTATTGCAATGGTCATTTTCATGGCGAGTCTCCTGCGATAGGGTCTGGGTTCAGCTTGCTGTGTCGGGAACTTCAACTCTTCGGTGGCGGCGGACGAGGGTGAGGATATTGGTGTTGGCGATACGCTCCATGCGGACGCTATCACATGCCTTGCGGATGAGCACCCAGCCCAGCCCGCCGATCGGGCGCTGGGCGAGTGGTGCTTTGAGATCTGCTGGGGGGAGCTCCTGCGGGTCGAATACGGGCCCTTCATCTTCAAGACGGATGATAAGTGCCTGATCGGTTGAACCAAAAAAAACGCGGAATTGCTTGCTGTGGTCATAACCGAGTGCGTGCGTGATGATGTTGGTGACTGCTTCACAAATGGCCAGGGCCATTTCTTTGGAACTAGCCTCATCAAGCTGGTATTTCCTTGCATAGTCCATGAAGACATCGACCACTGTTTCGATATTTTCAAGGTCTGCGGATAACTCCAGAGCTTTGATCGGGTCGAAGGCCCGTGCCAGCAACAAGGTGATATCGTCAAAGCGCTTGTCTTCTCCTTGCCAGGCATTGATTTCCGCGATTAGTTTATCGCTGATCTCAGTAAGGGAAGCGGTTCGATCTGCCGTCAGTTCTTCCTTCAGGCGCGGAATTCCAAATTGTTCCCCATCTGGCGCGGGGGCCTCGGTGATTCCGTCCGTGTAAATGGCCAGCAGGTCGCCGGTGTTGAAAAGCGATTCGTGCCCGGTATATTTTTTCCCTTTGAATGGTCCGAGTGCCGGGCCGCCAAGTTTGTCGAGAAGCTCAACGTGACCGTCTGCGCGAATCAGCAGCGGCGGGTTATGTCCGGCGTTAATCCAGAACAGGGATTGTTGTGCCGGATTCCAAACTGCAAAAAACAGCGTCACGAACATCAGTTCCGGATTGGAGCGCGCCAGCATCGCATTGACCTGCGCCAAAGCGTCGGCGGGTTCGAGAACAGAGGCCAGACTCCGCAATAACTGTGCGGAACGTGCGGCAAACAGCGCGGCAGAAACGCTTTTTCCTGATACGTCGCCCACCAGCAAAGCGACACGCCCGCGAGGCAAGGGAAAATGCTCATAGAAATCACCGGCGACTTCCTTGGCTGATAGCATTTTGCTCAGTATATCTCCGCCCGGCAGATCGATGGCCACCGGCAAGGATGATTCCTGTATGCGCCGGGCGAGGTTGAGCTCGGATGCTTCCCGTTCCCGTTCGCTAACCAATTGTTCCGAGCGGCGCATCGAACGGTCGATTTCGGCGATCATGTTGTTGAAGGCGTTGATGACATCGGCGGTTTCGTCATTCTCTACGGCAGGTTTGAGCTTGATCAGAAAAAAGCCTTTTTGCACATCGCGAACGCCCAAGCTGAGGACATCAAGATTGCGCGTTGCCTGACCAGCACTCCAGCGAAGCAGGAACCCCATGCCGGCCATCGAAAACAATCCAAAAAAGGCAATCCAGAGGCTGAGCGAGAGACTCTGAGCTTCGAGAATCCTTAGTGGGATCGCATAAATCAACTGGCCGGGGGCATGCTGCAATTGCTTGAACATGATCAGCGTTTTTTCACCGCTGAAGGGGTTGGCTGCAACGAACCAGCCTTCCAGCCTGTCCGTGTGTTGAATTTCCGGGAATTGGGCAAATGCGTTCGAATGCGCTTCGATTTTGGCCATTATCTGCGCATCGGCATGGCGATCACCTTGTTGGCCAGTCGAAATGACGTGCAGGACATTTTTGTTCTGATCGATAATGAAGATTTGTGTTTCCTTGTACAGGTCGATTCGGTGAAAGAACTCACGAAAAACATCGGTGCTCATATCAATGGAAACGACACCTGCAAAGCGGCTCATACTGTTTTTTACTTCGGAAATGGGCAGGGAACAGGACACAACAGCTTGTTCATTCGTCTCCGGTGCCGAGAACGGATTGCTCCACATTCCTTCAATCCATCGTCCTGTATTTTCGTCACGCAAGGGAAGATACCATTGCGCGCCCGGCGTCCCTTCGTCCCCCGGGGAATAGCCAAGTTCGCTACGGATCAATTCACCAGCTGCGTTGCGTCGGACATAAAGGCCTTTTGTACCTTCCGGCCCCATCGTGTTGTCTGCTTCGAAAGCGATGCGTATTCCAACTGCTTTGGGCAATCTACGCAAGGAGTGTTCCATCATCTGGAACCAGGACTCGCGAGGCATCGGCGACCATTCCTGGATTTCATCGGTCAAGGCCATGGCCTGTTGCCGGGTTGCCTTGAGATCGACACTGCTGCGGCTGATCGTGTTATCGAGATAGCTTTCTATCTCGTTGATTTGTTGCGTGAATAGAGCCTTTCTTTCGATGCTGATGACCAGCGGAAGAATGACCAGAAAAATGGCGGCCGTGCAGACCAAGGCGAGAACGGTAAACCGCGCCCTCAAACGACGCGGAAGGAACCGTTCAAAGCCCATGGTTAGTACTCCATTTACCAGCCGTAGCGGCGTAGACCCTTGGCGATCACTTCAACCAGTTTCTCGCCGGATAGGACTGAGTCAAAGGTGGTGCGGGCGGTGATGATCGGGTAGTCAACGATGACCGAATACCGCTTGCCGACATTGCCGATGAACTGGCCATCCGGGCCGGCGGCATCCTTGAGGATGTACTCAAGCGGATAGGGTGCGCCGGGGAAGCCGCCGTCCACACGCAGGTAACCATGACCATCGTTGTAATCATGGACGATCGGATGGCCGGTCACGCGCTTGCCGTAGATGATGCTTTTTTCGGTTATTTCGTCACGTGTGAACGCAAGGGCGGCAACGCCGTAGCAGATACCCAGGATGGGCTTGTCTTGTTTAACGAATATCCGGATGAGATCCTGCACGCGTTTGTTGTTGGCCACATCAAGGATTGGCCCGGAGCCGCCAACGATCACCAGCGCATCGTAACCTGCAACAACCGTGGCTGCTTTGTCCAGCGCATCATTGTAGGCAAACAGGTCATTGAGGTAGGTTGGCGAGCTCAGGTAAGGCCGCATGGGCAGCCAGTTGCTTAGGTTGATTGGCTTGTTGAGACGGTCTGAGGATTCCAGATCCTTTGTCTTTTTGGCCATCTCCGGCGTGGTTACGGTTTTGCCAAGGGGCGGGTCAATATAGCTCGGATCCATGCTCGGTGGCAGGGCCAGCGGTTTGGTTCCCTTCGGTGTGGCGAAATCCGATCGATACCCAGCTGCATCCAGTGCCATAAGCGGCCCGACAAGTTCCTCGCCCCAATAGCCATACTCGGAGATGACGAAGAGAACCCGTTTGTGGGGCGCGGGGGGAGTGGCTGCGAAGGCGGATTGGATAAAGACAAAAGCCAGAATGATCAGGGAGAAGAAAGAAAATCTGGTGCGGATGCGCGATGATTTCATGATGGTATAACCTCCTTGTTTTTCTACGCAAACGAAATCCTGTGCTTGGGATGGATACGCGCAGCAAATCCATGATCAACCATTTGAAGTATCTTTGGACGCGCTGCGCCCGTCCCCCTGCAAAACTGCAAAATACGTCGATCCAGAAAACTCGGTTCAAACCATAACGGCAAATAGTTCGGGTACAGCGAAATCAGCCGGTACAACAAAAGGTCGTTGAGTCCTTTTTATGACTCACGCAATGGGTGCTCTTTTTAACGCATAACTTTCATAGGCTGATGAAACTATTTTGTCCGGGCGTTACGGTGATGGAAATGCGCGGGGTCTGTGATCTAATTTACGCACGCTCAGTCACACCGTGCAGAATCCGGATGAATCAAACAGTAGCACGCAACTTCTATTCACGGAAGACTCATTTGGGGCGAATTTGAAGAATCGGCAACAAATGCAAATATGGGCCATGCGATTCAGACGGAGCCTAATTTTTCATCCCAACGCCCCGACGCCTTCTCGCCTCGTACAGACAAACACCGGAAGCAACCGATACGTTGAGACTCTGCACCGAACCAAGCATTGGAATCGTAACCAGCTGATCACAGGTTTCGCGCGTCAAGCGGCGCATACCATCGCCTTCGGCGCCAAGCACCCAGGCCGTCGCGGCGGGCCATTGGGCGGTATAAAGATCCTCCTTGGCATCCGCATCGGTTCCAATCACCCATATTTCGCGCTCTTTGAGTTCGCGCAGCGTTCTGGCCAGATTGGTCACGGTAATATAGGGAACGCTCTCTGCGGCGCCGCTAGCCACCTTGATGGCCGTTTGCGTCAGGCCGACGGCCCGATCCTTCGGCGCGATCACCGCATGGGCGCACACGGCGTCCGCAACACGCAAGCAAGCACCAAGATTATGCGGATCTTGTATGCCGTCGAGAATTAACAGGAAAGCCGGTTCCTCTAAGGTATCGAGCACATCATCGAGCGTAACATGCCGCGACTCTCCGGAAACTCTGGCGACCACGCCTTGATGCCGGGTTCCGCCACCGGCCATACCTTCCAATCGTCTACCATCGACGGCAACCACCTTGACGCCTTGCAACTCAGCGTGGCGCAGCAAATCGCGCATCCGCGCATCATGCCGGTCGGCGTCGATAAAAACCTCCTGAATGGCGTCCGGCTGATGACGCAACTTGGCGATGATGGCGTGAAAACCATGGATGAAGCTTGTCTGTGACATGTTTTATTCTCGAAAACAGATTAATAAATGGAGCAAATCTAAGGCGTGGAAATCAATGACGCTTCTTTGACGCCGAATGCTTCTTTCCCGCCTCCGGCTTGCCTCGCGTTTTCGGCTTGTGACGATCCGCTGAACGCTTGGATAGCTCTTTAACCGGCTTGGCTTTTGTAGCGACGACTCGAGCGGGTGGGTACTTTGGCTCCGGCGAATAGATCGCCGCCGAAACAGCAGAAGGAACAAAATCAATGCGCCCGGTTTCGAGATCAGCGCGCACCAGCTTGACACTCATCCGGTCACCCAAGCGAAAGCGCTTGCCGCTACGCTCGCCAAGCATCTGATGTTTGACATTGTCGAACTGGAAGTAGTCCTCGCCGAGTTCCGAGACATGCACCAAACCTTCGACATAAACCGAATCGAGCGCGACAAATACGCCAAATGGAACCACGCCGGCAATCGTCCCTTGGAACTCCTCGCCAATACGATCACGCATGTAGTAACACTTAAGCCAGTTATCAACGTCGCGTGTCGCCTCGTCTGCACGTCGCTCGGTCATCGAACAATGCATGCCAATTTCATCCCACTTGCCCGGCTTGTAATGCGTTCCCTCAAGCACGGCCTTGATCGAACGATGCACCAGCAAATCGGGGTAGCGACGGATCGGCGAAGTAAAGTGCGTGTAATGCTCGTAGGACAAACCAAAGTGGCCGACGTTATCGGGGCTGTACATGGCCTGGCGCAAGGAGCGCAGCATCACCGTCTGCAGCAGCGCCGCGTCCGGACGAGACTTTATTTTCTCAAGCAAAGCGCCGTAATCCTTGGCTGTCGGGTTTTCTCCGCCGGGTAGCCCCAGACCGAATTCCTGCAAGAAACTACGCAGCGCCTCGAGCTTTTCCGGCGTCGGCCCCTCATGGATGCGATACAGACAGGGCTGCTTGTTCTTTTCAAGAAATGCCGAGGCGCAAACATTGGCCGCCAACATGCACTCTTCGATCAGCCGGTGCGCATCGTTGCGTTGCACCGGAACGATGTTGTCGATCTTGCCCTGATCGTTGAACAACATCATCGTTTCGATCGTCTCAAAATCGATGGCGCCACGCTTATGCCGCGCCTTGAGCAGAATATTGAACAAGGCATAGAGCGCCTGAATCTGCGGCTGCAAGGCCCGGTGCACCTCACTCTCCGGTTGCGCTTCGCCCGACAGCCAACTCCACACCTGGTTATAAGTCAAACGCGCTTTGGAACGAAATACCGCCGGATAAAAACTGTAATCCTTGATCACGCCGCTGTTGTTGATGTCCATGT
>CAZZDF010000014.1:0-14794 GCA_964652915.1 uncultured Propionivibrio sp.
TTCCGCCGATGGTGATCGACAGATTGCCGATTCCCATGGTGAATCCGGCGATCGCCTCGATTTGCTGCGTAAAGGGTTGCAGAATGCGAAAGACTTCCAGAGTTCCTGTTATCCAGGCAGCGACAAGGATCAGGTTGAACAGTTTTCTTGCAACCTGGAACAGACGCCCCGCGTGTTGGGTATTGGCCATGTCCCGTTCGCTTCCGGCGATAAACAGGACGCGCGTGTAGGCGCGAACCAGCTCGCGGATGGCAAACAGGCAAAGCGCCAGATAGAGGCTGTTCAGGGCGCCATCGGTCAGCAGGGGGGCGAGCCGCGCCGCGCCAAAGATATTGGCGACAACGGCCAGGGCAATCAAGGCGGCACTGGCAATGATCATGGCGCGAGCCGCAACCGCTCTGCGCGTGGCTCGCGCGGTACTCTGAACCGGCAGACGGAAGAACAGCCAACCGAGCGTGGCCAGCAGCAACAGCCCGTTGAGCAATTGAACCAGCCGGAATTCCAGCGGAAATCCGGTCAGCAGGTGTCCGGCGAAGCTGAGAACAAAGAACAGGCCGGTGGCGTAGATCGGTGCTCCGATATTGTCGTGCATCCATTTCGGTTGCAGGCGCATGACCGGTAACCAGGCGATTGCCAGCAGGAATTTCTCTCGGAACATCGGGCCGTTGAAGTCCGAAATCAGCATGCAGCCGACGATAAACATGATCCAGGCCGAGTAAGGGCGGCTCATGGTCGTCCGGTAGCGTTCCAGGCTGGCATTTTGATCGATGATCGTCTTTGCCTTGCGCGACAGGACGACAAAAATCGGTAGGGCGATCAAGGCCAGCAGGGCCACCAGGATGTGCCGGGTCTTGGTTTGTCGGTCAAATGCCTTGGTAAAGTCGTTCTGAATCGATAGTCCGTCCAATACGGCTTGCATGCTGTCCTGGCTTTGGTCGGGCGCTTCCTGCAGCGCGGCCAAGAGGTTTTCGCTGTCGAAGCGCCAGAGTGAGCGCTTGATCAAGGAAATCTGGTCACGAACCGTTTCCAGATGGCTGGCCACTCGTGTTTGCAGGCGGCGGGCTTGCTGGCTCTGGTTAAGCAAGGTCGATAAGGGCTTGGACAGTGCCTGTTCGGCAGCCTGTAGTTCCTTGTCGAGGTTGTCGATGCTTTCGACCAGCGTGGGCGAGAGCATTTCGGCATAGGACTGACGCGCTTCCTGCCAGGCTTTGCGCTTTTGCGCCAACTCGCCGGCGTCTTCGGATAACGGGCGCGAGCTGGCCTTTAAATCCTCCAGCAGTTGCGTCAGCCGGTCGTCGAGAAAAAGGAGGTGTTGTTCCAAGGCTTCGACGCCTGAACGCGGCAGGGTCTTGAAGGCTTTGCCACTGAGTTTTTTGCCGAGCGCATCAAGGTCTCGGGCAATGCTTTCCAGTTCCTGATCGTCTGCGTCGGTAACGGAGATTCCGGCGCTCTTCTGAACAGCCCGTTCGGCATAGGCGCTTTCTTCGACGATGCGCCGTGGCAACTCGCCGATGGCGATACTTTGGGGATCGCCCGATTTGGCGGTTGTTGCGGCCAGATTCAGAGGGATTCCGGGAACCTGGGCGAAGGCCGATGTGCATGCCAGGAAAGCCAGGAATAAGAAGTGTCTGATTGGTTGAAGCATGAGGGGTATTTCCTTGTTGGAGAATCGCAGCGGCAGAATACGCGTTGGAGCCTTGCCGTGTCAGTGCGCTTTTGTCAGCGATTGTAATTCCATTTCCGGGGCGTCCGCGCTGCGCGCTGATTCGCTCTGGTGCTACGCCGCGAAAGAATGTTGTTTGGGTCGGTGATGCCGGGAGGCGAACCGCGCGCTGGCCAAGGATTTACAATGCGTGCCGGATAACTTTCGATTGAGCCTTCTTTTATGTTAATTCATCCCCAGTTTGACCCTGTTGCCGTTTCCATTGGCCCGCTGGCGGTTCGTTGGTATGGCTTGATGTACCTGTTGGCGTTTGTGCAGTTCTGGTGGCTTGGCAAGCATCGAATTCAGACGCAACCGCAACTGGCCAAGGCTGGCTGGACGGTACAGCAACTCGACGATTTGCTGTTTTATGGGGTGCTCGGAGTCGTTCTCGGCGGTCGCCTTGGGCAGGTGTTGTTCTATGAGCCGGGCTTTTACTGGTCGCATCCCCTGGAAATCCTTGCGGTCTGGAAAGGCGGCATGTCTTTTCACGGTGGTTTTCTTGGTGTGCTGGTGGCGATGGCGCTTTATGCCCGCAAGCTTCAACGTAACTGGCTCGAGATTACCGACTTTATTGCGCCGCTGGTGCCCTTGGGTTTGGCCGCTGGGCGCATCGGCAATTTCATCAATGGTGAGTTGTGGGGACGAGTTTGCGACCCGAGCCTGCCTTGGGGGATGATTTTTCCGCACGTCGATAATTTGCCTCGCCATCCGTCACAGCTTTATCAGGCCGGGCTTGAAGGTCTGTTTCTGTTCATTGTCCTGTGGCTGTTTTCGCGTAGCGCTCGGCCGCGTGGTGCGGTTTCTGCGGTATTTCTCATGGGGTATGGGGCGTTCCGCTTTATCGGCGAGTTCTTCCGTACCCCGGATAATGGTATCTTTGGCCTCTCTGAAGTCATCAGTATGGGGCAGTGGTTGTCTTTGCCGATGATTTTTGCTGGCCTCGCCATGCTGCGCTGGTCGTTCCGGCGCCGTGTCTGAGTGTATTGCTGTAATCGATTGAGCGGAGAATGGAAATGTCCGACGGCATCGTCTCACGAGGGATCGACAAGGTTCGCAAGCTGCTCGGCGAGCATGCCAAGGCAGCGCGGCTGAGCGATCGGCAGGCGATTCACCTTCGGGAACAGTTCAAGGACTGTGCGGCGGCGTTGGGCGGTGAGGTATCGGCCCGGCAAAGAGCGGGGCGTCTGGCCGAAACCTATCTGGCTTTGGGCGATCAGGCGCGCGCGGATTTTTTACGCATTCTGGCCGCTGAATTCGGCCCCGATCCATCCGTTGTCGCCAAGACCCATGCCGCTTATCAGGCCGCACTCGGTAGTGAAGCACAGTGGATGGCCGAGGCGGAATTACGCAAAAGCCTGCGCTCGGCGCGAGTACGCATCCTGACGCAGTTCAACGCCATTCCGCAGGGCGTTAAGTTTCTCGTCGATCTGCGTGCCGATTTGCTGCGCGTCATGGAGCAAGATCCGGCGTTGCGCTTGCTTGACGGTGAACTGGAGTCCCTGCTCGGCGAGTGGTTTGACGTGGGTTTTCTTGAGTTGCAGCGCATTTCGTGGAGTTCCCCAGCCGCATTGCTCGAGAAGTTGATCGCCTACGAAGCGGTACACCAGATCCGTTCCTGGGATGATTTGAAAAACCGGCTCGATTCGGATCGTCGCTGTTACGCCTTTTTCCATCCGCGCATGCCGCTGGAGCCGCTGATTTTTGTCGAGGTGGCGTTGGTCGAAGAACTGGCTGACAACGTTCAGGTGTTGCTCGATGAGCGGGCGCCGGTGTTCGACGCGCAGCGTGCCAAGACAGCCATTTTCTATTCGATTTCCAATACGCAGGTAGGGCTGCGTGGCGTTTCGTTTGGCAATTTCCTGCTCAAGCGGGTCGTGGACGATCTGAGGCGTGATTTTCCGCGCTTGACGACCTTTGCCACGCTTTCTCCGTTGCCGACTCTGCGCCGTTGGGCCGAAAAAAATCCGGCCGTATGGGCACAGGCTTTTACGCCGGAAGCGGTCGCGCGCGTTGCTCGCCTTGCTGGTGCAGCGTCAGTCGCGGTTAAAACGGCAGAAGATATTGGCAAATTGCTGGCTGCAGACGGCTGGATTGGCAATTCACGCTTGTGCAAAGCCTTGCAGCCTGGATTGACTCGTCTGGCAGCGAATTATTTGATGCAGGCCAAGTCGGGGAATCGGCCTTATGATCCGGTTTCGCGTTTTCACCTCGGCAACGGTGCGCGTATCGAGCGCATCAACTACCTTGCGGATAGCTCGCCCAATGGCTTGAAGCAATCCTATGGTCTGATGGTCAATTACCTCTACGATACGGAAGTGATCGAGATCAATCTCGAAGCCTATTCGCGTGAAGGCGTGGTGGCTGCGTCAGGGATTGTCAGGCGTTTAGGCAAGTAGGATTTATGTTGTTTGTCGATATTTGTGCGGCAAGCAATAACGGTATTGTTGTATTTGTTGGATAATTAACCATTAACATTGTTTGTTTGAGGAAATAAAAATGAACTTATCTCATATTGAGCATATTGGTATTGCGGTCAAAAGTTTGGAGGAAGCGATTCCTTTCTGGGAAAAGCAGCTTGGACTTAAGTGTTACGCCGTAGAAGAGGTCAAAGAGCAAAAAGTAAAAACGGCATTTTTCATGATTGGGCAGTCCAAGATTGAATTGCTCGAATCGACCGATCCGGAAGGGCCAATTGGCAAGTTCATCGAGAAGAAAGGCGAAGGCATCCATCATTTGGCGATCGCCTCCAAGGGACTTCAGGCAAACCTTGATGAGCTGGCCGAAGCCGGTGTGCAATTGATCGACAAAGCCCCGCGTAAAGGCGCCGAAGGACTCGACATTGCTTTCCTCCATCCCAAGTCCTCACATGGCGTTTTGCTTGAGCTGTGCGAAAAACCGGATTGATTGCGGTCTACGCAATCGGACGAATGTTGATTGCCGAACCGGAATGCTGTGATGGCTTTCCGGTATTGCTGCCCCGGCGGGGCAGCTGATTATTGAGAAGGTCGTCGTCGATGCCCCGGTTTTCCTTACCTGCGCAGCATGAACAGAACAAAGCTGCTTTTTCCGACGCCGATAGCGCGGCGCGTTGGCTTGCCGGGCAACCGCAGGCGAATGCCTCGCTCATGTCGGCCGAAATTACCAGGCAACTGGAGGCCTTCAATCGTTTTGCGACCTCGCCGCGCAATCGTTTCAAAACGCTCGAAGTGCTGCGCAAAACGGTTTTTGCGGTCAGTGGAGAGAGTCAAAGACGCTTTGAATATCGTCCGTTGCCATTGCTTACGGCCGAGCAGAATGCCTTTGATGGGACACGGCGCCTGTGGCGCTCTTGCGCCTTGGGCTATTTGTATTGTCTCGATGCCTGCCTGGATCGCGATGATGGTATTGCCAGCTATGGTGGGCGAGTTGCGCATCGCGTTCTGGCGTGTCTGCGCATGGAGCAGCAATTGTGTTACCTGGCGAGCGCCGAGATTGGAGCGGACTTCTGGCGTATTTTGCATGCCGTATGGGGGGCGATCGAACAACTTGGTGTTGCCCGGGAGGCGGTAGCTGACCGATTGCTCGGTGAATCCAGCGAGTCGACGCCGCGAGGTCAGTACGCGATGATTTTGATGCTGCACTTCGCCCGACCCTATGCACTTTCGCGCGCGCAATTCGGCTCTGTCCTACGCTGGCTGGGAAGGTGGCGCGAGCAGGCTACTGTACTCAATATTCCGGACGACAATCCGAAATCCTGTTGCGTTGCCCTGGACTTGTCTTCGGATACGCCAAGCTGTGCTTCAGCCGACGGGCCGGTCGAAGTGATGCGCTGGTTGTCGATGGGCAATGTCTTGCGCAAGATTCGTCAGCGGCTTGATTTGTTGGCCGAAGGACAGTCACCGGAGAGCCTCAAGCTGGGGAGCGGGATTTCCAGCGAGGCGGCCATTGCTTTGCTTAAAGCGCTTGGCTACAACTTGCAGCAAGCGCCGCTTTCTCCGTCAGATCAGGTTCAGGCAAGCGGTAAGGCAGACGTGGCCATTGGCCTGGAAAACGCATTTTATCTGCTTGGCGGAAAGGGGCTGAAGGATTCGTCCTTTTCGACGCTGTTGAATCGTGAGCAGTTGGCCGTTTTTGATCACGTTGTTCGCGATAGCGAAGATCGCCGCGACAGTCAGACTGAATGCTGGGATGTCCTTGCGCAGGCCGAGGGAGAATTGTGCTTGCGACGTCCAGCCGGGAGCGGTTCGATGCGTCTGGTGTTACGAGGCCTCTTGGCGCTCAGGCTGGGCGAGCAGGACGACTATTCCCTGGCGCTGATCAGTAGCTTGAAGTCGAATGCCGATGGTAGTTTGAGCGTGAGTACGAGCCAGATTTCACATGAGGCCGAACCGTTGGTGGCGGAATTGCGCGAAAAGCCGTCCGGGAAAGTATCGCGTCATCCGGCATTGTTGTTCCCGGCGGGTGATGATGGCGCCCCGCCTTCGGTGGTGGTTCCGGCAGGCGTGCCGGCGCGCGCGCTTTCGGTCCGCTTCTATGCTTCTGGAGAGCAAACGCCGTTCGGCTTCCGGCTGGCGGCCAATCTGGAGCGTGGCGGCGATAACGAGCGCTGGTCGCTGGAAAGAGAGAAGTAGTTTATTGCCATGAAGGTGTTGCTGGTACTAACCAATTTGCCGGATCGACCGAGTGCCGATTCGCTCGCCGCCGGGATCGTCGAGCGACGTTTGGCGGCCTGCGTTAATATGCTGTCGCCTTGTCAGTCGGTTTATTGCTGGAAAGGCGCGGTGGAGCGGGCGGAAGAAGTGCCGTTGCTGATCAAGACGACCGAGGCATGCTATCCGGCTTTGCAGGATTTCATCCGTGCGCAGCATCCTTATGAAACGCCGGAAATTGTGGCCTTCCCCTTAACGCACGGCCTGCCCGATTATCTGGACTGGGTTGCCGCCGAAACGGCGCCGACAGCAGGTTAATGTGATGATTCGTCGGCTGTTTTTCTTCTTTCTGTTGTTCTGTTCGCTGGCCGGCGCCGAACCTTTGTTGCCGGCGTCAATGGCTTTCCGCCCGGAGGCTCGGGCGCTGGATGGGCAAACCATCGAGGTGCGCTTCGCGATCGCCAAAGGCTACTACCTTTATCGCGACAAATTCCGTTTTTCTCTGGCGTCGGAGGGCGTACAGGCGGGCGAACCTAATTTGCCAGACGGTGTGGAAAAGCTCGACGATACCTTCGGCAAGGTTCAGGTCTATTACGATGACGTGTCGATTCGTTTGCCGGTCGAGCGGAACAGCTCCGGTGTTCTACCCCTGGAATTGACGGTGACTTCCCAAGGATGCGCCGAAATTGGGGTGTGCTATCCACCACAAAAACAGAGCTTGAATGTCGAGTTGCCAGAGCTGCTTAGCGTACCTGTTACTTCCGACGAGTCGGGGCGCATTGTCGGACTGCTGAAACAGGCCGACCTTTGGTTGCTGCTGGTCAGCTTTTTCGGTTTTGGCCTGTTGTTGTCGCTGACCCCTTGTGTCTTTCCGATGGTGCCGATCATTTCCGGCATTATCGTCGGTACCGGGCGGGACGGGCATGGTGTTTCTCACACGCGTGGTTTTCTTCTCTCACTGGCCTACGTGCTCGGCATGGCCGTGACCTATGCGCTGGCTGGGGTGGCTGCCGGGCTGACCGGAACCTTGCTTTCTTCCTTCTTCCAGAATCCCTGGGCACTGGGCGGGTTTGCGCTGGTTTTCGTCGCGCTTTCCTTGTCGATGTTCGGTTTTTACGAACTGCAAATGCCGACCTTCCTGCAAAGCAAAATTTCGGAAGAGGCCGGGCATATCAGGAGTCATTCGGCGCTTGCCGTGGCCTTGATGGGCGCACTTTCGGCGATTATGGTCGGGCCGTGCGTGGCTGCTCCGCTGGCCGGTGCGCTGTTGTATATCGGACAGACCGGCAATGCCTTGCTTGGCGGCACGGCCTTGTTCTGCATGGCGCTGGGCATGGGCGTTCCGCTGTTGGCGGTCGGCCTTTCAGCGGGTACGCTGCTGCCGAAATCGGGGCGCTGGATGGAAGCAGTGAAAAAGGCTTTCGGCGTCATACTGCTGGCCACGGCCTTGTGGCTGGTTTCCCCGCTGCTGCCAATGGCCGTGCAGCTTGGGCTTTGGGCCTTGCTGTTGATCGTTCCCTCAATTTACATGCATGCGCTCGATTCGTTACCGCCGCATGCGACAGGCTGGCACCGTTTCTGGAAAGGCATCGGCGTGGTCATGCTGATTACCGGTGCGGCGTGTTTGTTCGGTGCGCTCAGTGGCGCCAGAGATCCGTGGCGGCCACTGGCGGCATTGGGCGGTAGTCAGCAGGAAAGTGTCCGCTCGTCTTTGCCCTTTGAAAGGGTGGCGTCATTGGCCGCGCTGGAGGAGCGACTCAAGACCGCCGGTAAGCCGGTGATGCTCGACTTTTATGCCGACTGGTGTGCGACTTGCAAAGAGATGGAGCGCGATACCTTTTCGGATGCGCGGGTGCAGCAAAAGCTTGCCGGGTTTCTTTTGCTGCAAGCCGATGTAACGGGTAATACCGAGGCCGATAAGGCGCTATTGCAACGCTTTAACCTGTATGGCCCACCCGGTATCGTCTTCTTCGATCGCACGGGGCAGGAAATCCGCGATGTTCGCGTTGTTGGCTACCAACGCGCCGAAGAGTTTCTCGAATTAATCGGCGCGTTAAAGCCGTAAGCTTCTACTGAACCGACGCAGCAACCCCCGCCGTCAGAATTCCGAGCAAGCCCTGTGCGTGTTCGGCCGCTTCCCGCCCGAGGCTGGTCAGGTAACCGCCATCGGCCTGCGTGATCAAGCCCTTGGCGTGCAGACGCTGCACCGCAGCAATGACTTCAGCGTCGGCCGTCTTGTGCACCTTGATACCCTGCTGACCGGTGTCCAGATCGAAGCGGATCAGGGTGTTGAGTTCGTGAACCAGATCGGACGTGTAGGGCATGGATGGCTCCATCGTTGCGGAAGAAAGCCCCATTCTACGCGCAAGTGCCGCAGAAATTACGAACTGCAGGAAAGCATCGAGCAACCGGCCTTGTGCCTGGCCCATTCCGGGCGTCGGGCGGCGAAGGCTTCCTGCCCGGTTTGCTCTGTGTAGGGCTTGCGCAATACGTCGAGCAACTGGTGAATCATGGTCGGGTCGCCTTGTTCCGCCTGGTCTATGGCTTGCTGCGCAAGATAGTTGCGCAACACATAAACGGGATTGACGGCGTTCATCCGTGTGATCCGCTCTTCCGCTGCGTCGTTGTCGGTAAGCACACGCCTTGCCCAGCGTTCGAGCCAAGTGTTGAATTCGCTGGTGTGCGTGGCGAACGATTCACCGGAATAGAAAGCATCGGCCAACACCGCGAGTTCCGGTTGCGTGATGTTGACCCGCGCCAAGCGACGGAAAAAGAGCGTCATGTCGACTTCGGCGCGCCGCATCAGGTCGAATACGTCTTCGACGAGTTCGGCATCTCCGTCGCGCCAGCCGGCAAACCCGAACTTGGCCGCATAGCATCGCTGAAATTCCTGCATGTAGATTTGATCGAAACGCATCAAGCCAATTGCCAGAACATTGGGGTCGGGGGCAACGACGGCCAGTGCGTCGGCAAGTCGCTCAAGATTCCAGCGGGCAATTTCCGGCTGGCGAGCGAAGCAGTAACGACGTCCGTTGGCATCCGTCGTATTGGGCGTCCAGATCGGATCAAAGTTGTCCATCCAGCCGTAGGGACCGTAATCGATGGTCAGTCCGAGAATCGACATGTTGTCGGTATTCATTACGCCATGCACGAAGCCGACGCGCATCCAATGCACGACCATTCGCGCGGTTCTTTCGCAAACCTCGATGAACCACGAGGGCAGGCGTTCGTCCGGTGCAGCCGTGAGATGCGGGAAGTCGCGGTCGATGGTGAATTCGACGAGCCGCTTGAGCAACTCGTGGTCGCCCCGCGCGGCCGGTAGCTCGAAATGCCCGAAACGAATGAACGACGGCGCCACGCGGCAGACCACCGCACCCGGCTCTTCGGCGGAATGGCCATCGTAAAACATGTCGCGAACAACGCCCTCGCCGGTGGTGACCAGTGAGAGCGCACGTGTCGTCGGTACGCCAAGATGGTGCATCGCCTCGCTGCACAGAAATTCGCGGACGGATGAACGCAACACGGCGCGCCCATCGGCAAAGCGCGAGTATGGCGTCGGGCCGGCACCTTTGAGTTGCAGCTCGAAGCGTTGTCCTGCGCTACCAACCACTTCACCGAGATAGATGGCGCGTCCGTCGCCGAGTTGCTGCGCCCAGTTGCCGAACTGATGGCCGCCATAGCAGGTGGCGTAGGCGGCCATTCCCGGTCGCAGCGCATTGCCGGCCAACGCGTCAATCCACTGTGGCGACGTCAGCTCTTCTTGGTCGAGATCGAGTAGTTGCGCAACTTCCTGCGAATGGGCAAGCAGCCGGGGTGCGGCGACAGGCGTGGGCAATACCGCTGACCACAAGGCACCGAATACCTGTCGCGGGTGATTGCGGGAGCTGTTGTCGCCCGGTAGTTCGCGCACCAGGCGGTTATCGAATTGCAGCACGGAAGTCCTCGTCGCCGAAAGAAGTGCCTTTTGGGCATGGCGCGTTGGGACAAGTTCCCGTCGGTGTTCGGGGGAGTGGGCAAAAAAACAGCCCGGAAGGAAACTCCGGGCTGCCGAATAATGTCCCCGCAGATGCCGTTAGGCCGGCATCCTGAACCGGAGTTCAGTTGGGTCACTTTCCTTCTGCATCAGGCGCACCCGACTTAGGGGCAAGCACAACAGCAGCTTCGATGGTTCGTGACCGATGCCAATGGATATTGGTTCAAGGAATATATGGCCTTGACAAACACCGCAGGGATCAATCGTCAGAGGCTCAAATCAACTTTTCTTGCGGTGTCAGCACCGCATCAAGTTCTGCCTCCATGTCTAGGATTCTAGACCTAATTCCGCTAAAGTCCACCCCTGTTTCAGGCTCGAAAAATGCTTGCGTTTCCTGAGTTTGCGTCTTGCGCGACAGGTGCTCGTGGGCGATGTTCAGCGCAGCCATGACGGCGATGCGTTCGGAGATGTTGCTCTTGGTTTTCTCGGCGATGTCGTGCATTTTTTCGTCGACATAGGCGACGGCGGCGAGCAGGGCGGCGTGTTCTTCCGGCGGGCAAGCGACGCGGTATTCCTTGCCGAGCAGCGTGATGTCAAGATAGTTGGCTTCGTTGGGCATGGTCACATTCAAGCGCTGGTTTTGGCTTCGGGTAACTGTTCGGCAAGTTGCTCAAGCCGTTGGCGCGCTAATTCCATACGGTCACTAAGCGCTTTCTGTTCGGCGTCCGCCTTCGCAAGTCGTTGCTTCAGCTGCGAATTTTCCGCGCGAAGCGTGCGACAAAGCGACACAACCTGAGTGATTTTGCTCTCAAGAGCATTAAGTTCATTAACCATGCCGCGAACTATAATTTCATAATCCTCGTTGAGTCAATGGCTAAGCATTGTTTTTAAATGTGATTTGTCTAAACTGGGTGGCTGGTTTGAACGAGGTAAACATTTCGGATGGGTGATACCGCTAAAGAAGAACGCCATATCCAGCGCATGGCGCGGAAGAAAACCGTGGTTGACCAAGGCATTGCCGCCGCGCAGGACGAGCGCGGAGTAGTGCTGATCAACACCGGGAACGGCAAAGGCAAGTCCTCGGCGGCGTTTGGCGTGGTCGCCCGCGCGCTCGGTCACGGCATGAAGGTCGCCGTTATCCAGTTCGTCAAGGGGCGTTCGGATACCGGCGAAGAAGCTTTCTACCAGCGGGTGGCTGAAACGATGCCCGGCAGCATTTACTGGCATGTATCCGGCGAAGGCTTTACCTGGGAAACTCAGGACAGCACGCGCGACGCTGCCGCCGCTCAGGCGGCATGGGAACTGGCTGGTGGTTACCTGGCTGACCCGGAGATTGGCCTTGTTGTGCTCGATGAATTTACGTACACGCTCAAATACGGCTGGCTGGAACTGGCGTCGGTCATCACGGCGCTGGCCGCGCGACCGCCGATGCAGCACGTGATCGTCACCGGACGGGCAGCACCGGAGGGCCTCATGGCCGTTGCCGATACTGTCACCGACATGACTTTGGTCAAACACGCTTTCAAGGCTGGCGTCAAAGCCATGCCGGGGCTGGAGTGGTGAGGCCATGATGGATTCGCCAAGGCTTCACTGTCCCGCGCTGCTCGTTGCTGCGCCGGCTTCCGGGCAGGGCAAGACCACCGTTGTCGCCGCGCTGGCCCGGTTGCATACGCGACTTGGCCGGAAGGTGCGCGTCTTCAAATGTGGGCCGGACTTTCTCGACCCGCAGATCCACGCCATTGCCAGCGGCGCTCCCTGCCAGAACATCGATCTGTGGATGTGTGGTGCTACCGATGCGGCGTGGCGGCTGGCCGAAGCAGCGCGCGAAGCCGATTTGATTCTCGTTGAAGGTGTGATGGGGCTTTACGACGGAACGCCATCGGCCGCCGAATTGGCGGTGAGTTTGGGTCTGCCGATCCTCGCCGTGATCGATGGCGCGGCGATGGCCAACAGCTTTGGTGCGATTGCCTACGGATTGAGGAATTATCGGCCGGGAACGCCGCTCAACGCCGCCTTCGCCAACCGTGTCGGCAGCCTTCGCCATGCCTCGATCCTGGAGCAGAGTCTGCCGCCGGAAATCGCCTGGTACGGGCATTTACCCCGCGAGGTGGATGCCACGCTACCCGAACGCCACCTTGGCCTGTTGCCGGCGGCCGAAATCGAAGATCTCTCACAGCGCATCGAGCGCATGGCTGACCTGCTGGAGCCGACCGCTGCGGCCAACTTGCCGCCGGCCGTGAGTTTTTCCGATTTGGCCAGGCCGGAACTACCGCCTCTGTTGGCCGGAAAAACCATTGCCGTCGCGCGCGATGCCGCGTTTTGCTTTCTCTATCCGGCCAACCTCGATTGTCTGGCGGCGCTGGGGGCAAAGATCGTCCACTTTTCGCCGCTTGCTGATTGCGTTCTGCCTGCGTGCGATGCCGTGTGGCTGCCCGGCGGCTACCCGGAATTGCATGCCTCCGCGCTGGCGGCCAATCGCTCCTTGTGGGATTCGCTCGCTGCGCATGTCGACGCCGGTAAGCCCGCGCTCGCCGAATGCGGCGGCATGATGGCGTTGTTTGAAAGCCTGCAGGGGATCGACGGCGTGGAGCACGCCATGGCTGGCCTGTTGCCGGGGAAGGTGATCATGCAGAAGCGACTGGCCGGACTCGGCATGCAGGAAGTCGCCCTGCCCGAAGGCGTATTGCGCGGTCACGCCTTCCATTACTCAAAAACCGAAACTGCGCAATCGCTCCTATGCACTACCACCCGCCCTGACGGTCAGCCCGGCGAAGCGGTGTATCGCCGGAATCGGCTGACGGCGAGCTACATGCACCTTTACTTTCCGTTCAATCCGGTGGTGGCGGCGCGGCTTTTCCTGAAATAGGCTCGGCTTTGCTTCATTCTGGTCAGCAATAAACGCCAGCTCGTTATTCCAGCGGAAAGACAGAATTCAATCAAAGGGAACGCAAAGCCGAAACCAAGGTAACGCTGAAGCATTCGTCGCCCCGGCGAAAGCCGGGGCCTAGTTTGTTGATTTTTCTGGATTCCGGCGTTCGCCGGAATGACGAATCTGGAACAAGTCAGCGCTTCTCTAATCAGTATCCGATTTCTTGGTTGCCAACGCCTGAGTCAGGTCGATCATGCGCAGGAATTCACCGCGGTAGCCGAAGCTGTCCTTGCCGAGACTGCCGGCGGCGAGCTGGCGGGCGTCGGCGTAGCTCCAGTTGCCGGTGTATTTGCCGCCGCGCAGAAGCTGGCCGTAGCCGGCGACGGCCGTGGCGAAGCGGAATTCGTTGCCGGCCGCAGAAAAACTCTTGATCGCCTCACGTTGTAAAGGTACTTCGATCAACTGACTGGTTTGGCTGGCATTTTCGGCGACCGGTTTGTAACGCAGGCGCAAAAATCCGAGTTCGCCGTTCAGCGCGTCGTGGGCTTTGTCGGCTTTTTTGTAGCGCAGCGGGTCGATGCTGCCCTTGCTGCCGACCAGCGTGAGTTCGTAGAGCGCAGTGACGGTATGGCCGGCGCCGATATCGCCAGCATCGACCTTGTCGTTGTTGAAATCCTCACGATTGAGCTGGCGGTTCTCGTAACCGATCTGGCGGTATTCCTTGACCACGGCCGGGTTGAACTCGATTTGCACTTTCACGTCGCGGGCGATGGTGGCCAGCGTCGAGGTCATTTCGTTGACCAGCACCTTGTGCCCTTCCATCAGGTTGTCGATGTAGGAATAGGCGCCGTCGCCGACGTCGGCAATCTGCTCCATCATGGCTTCGTTATAGTTGCCGGTGCCGAAACCGAGGGTCGAGAGCGAGATGCCGGATTTGCGTTTTTCCTCGATCATGCTCTTGAGTTGCGCGGTGTCGGAAACGCCGACGTTGAAATCGCCGTCGGTGGCCAGCAGGATGCGGTTGATTCCGTTCTTGATGAAGCCTTGTTGCGCGGCGCTATAGGCCAATTGCAGGCCGGAAGCCCCGGCGGTGCTGCCGCCGGCGCGCAAGGCGTCGATGGCGGCGTTGATCGTTGCTTTTTCGCTGCCGGAAGTCGAGGGCAGAACCACTTGCGTGCCGGAGGCGTAGGTCACCAGCGCAATACGGTCTTGGGCGCGCATTTGGTTAACCAGCAGCTTGAGCGAGCTTTGCAGCAAGGGCAGCTTGTCCGGCGAGCCCATTGACCCCGAGACGTCGACGAGAAAGACTAGATTGGCTGGCGGAAGATTCTGCTTGGCAACATCCTGCCCCTTGATGCCGATGGACAGCAGCACGCGCTCGCTATTCCACGGTGCTGGCGCCATTTCGGTGTGCACGGCAAAGGGTCGTTTGCCGGTCGGCAGCGCGTAGTCGTAAGGGAAGTAATTGATCAATTCTTCAACGCGAACGGCGTCGCCCGGCGGCAACTGCCCGTGGTTAAGCATGCGCCGGATATTGCTGTAGCTACCGGTATCGACGTCGATACTGAAGGTCGACACCGGGTTTTCGGAGACCAGCTTGACCGGGTTTTCGGTGATCT
>CAZZDF010000015.1:0-14599 GCA_964652915.1 uncultured Propionivibrio sp.
TGCGCGGCTGGCAAAACATCAACCTGCTCGATTGCTTTGATGGCCGGCATCCTCACGTTCTGACGGTTGAAGACGACCATTCCAGAGTTTTCACGGGGATTGAAGACGTCAACCGCTATTTGCTGGACAGCCCCAAGGTTCGCGCTTTGCTCACGGCGAATCAAGGGCAGGGGCGGGCGCTTTTCCTGTTCTTCGACGAGCGGCTGGAGGCCGCCTGTCGGGCGCTCAATCTCGATATTGTCTTGCCTGAAAATCGCCTGGTTCGGGAAATCGACAGCAAGATCGTCACCACGCAAATCGGCAACCAGGCGGGTGTGCCAAGCGTGCCCAATGTGTTGAGCAAAGTATCGTCGTATGCCGATTTGCAGGAAATTGGCCGCCGCGGTGGCTTGGGCGAGCAATGGGTCGTCCAAACGGCCTACGGCGATTCGGGCAAAACCACCTTTTTCATCGCCAGTGAAGCCGATTACCGCGCTGTCGCCCAAAAGATCGAGCGCGAAGCGGTCGTCAAAGTCATGCGTCGGGTCAATTGCACGGGAACGGCCATTGAAGCCTGCGCCACGCGCTGGGGAACCTTCGTCGGCCCGTTGCTAACGGAGCTGACCGGCATCGAATCGCTGACGCCTTATCGTGGCGGCTGGTGCGGTAATGAGCTTTATGACGCCGCTTTTTCCGATAGTGTTCGCCGGCAGGTTCAACGCAAAACCGAAGCGCTCGGTAACGCGCTTTACCAGCGCGGCTACCGTGGCTGCTTTGAAGTCGATTATCTGATCGATCTCGATACCGGCGAGGTTTATCTCGGCGAGCTGAACGCACGCATTACCGGCATCAGCGCAATGACCAACCTGTCGGATTTCAGTGTCGGGCAAATTCCGCTATTCCTGTTCCATCTGCTCGAATACGAACCCGATATCGAACTTGTTCTTGATGTCGACGCGTTCAATCAAGCGGTGCTCGCTAACGGCGCTTCCGGCGTCGCCGCGCAGGTGATTCTGAAATACACCGACGAGCCACTGACGATTATCACCGAGGCGCCGGTTTCCGGCGTTTATTCGCTGACCGCCGATCAAGGTCTGGTGTTAAAGCACGTCGGATACACGCGTCGTGACGCTTTGGCCGAGGACGAAGCCTATCTCCTGCGCATCATGGCCACAGGCGAATACGCCTACCAGGGTGGCGATCTCGCGATCCTGTTTGTGAATCAGGTGATTCGTGATGCGCAAGGCCAATTGAATACGGATGGTGAGCGCTGGGTCAGCGCGCTCAAACAAAGCTTCCAGTTTCGTCAGCTCACGCAGGAGGAGCGGTCGCAAATCGAAGCAAGCCATAACCCGATCAACACCAAGAGTGGGAGGTCATCATGAGCTTCTATTCACAAAAACGCTTTCAGGCGGTCGATGAGCCCTACCCCGGCGAAAAATGGCTGGCGTACTACCACGCGACCTTGCCGGGCTATCGCCGCTGGTTTGCCAGCAAAGGGGAACAACAGCGCCCCAGCCTGAGGCAATGCCGTTCGGTCTTGCAGACCTATATGCCGGAGTTTGTACCGCTGTGGGAGCATCTGATCGAGCTTACGCAAGCCGATGACGACGATGCGCGACTGCTGAGTTTCTATTGCCCCGCCCCGAATCTGGCCGGTTGTTCTCAGGCGACATGGACGCGTTACACCCCGGTGCTGGTGCGCAACTATGACTACGCCCCTGAGTATTGCGAGGGGCGGGTCATGAAGACGTGCTGGAACAACACGCAAGTCATCGCCTCCACTGACTGCCTGTGGGGTGTGCTCGACGGCATGAACGAACACGGCCTCTCGGTTTCGCTGTCCTTTGGCGGCAAGGATCTGGTGAGCGAAGGATTTGGTATCCCGATCATCCTGCGTTACGTCCTTGAGTTTTGCGCCACGGTTGATGAAGCCGCCACGGCCCTTTGCCGAATCCCGGCGCACATGGCCTACAACGTCACCTTGCTCGACGCCTACGGGCAGGTGCGCACCGTCGAGCTATCGCCGTTTTCCAACCCGAATGTCACTTGCAAGCCTTTCGCCGTCAATCATCAGGGCGATTTCGCGCTGAGCAACTATGCCCTGTTTTCGCGCTCCCATGAACGCCAGCAATACATCATCGACAAGCTCTACGATCCGTTGAGCAGCATCGAGTCCTTTGTTAATGCTTTTGAATACAGTCCCTTGTTTGCTGCGAATTACGCGCAGGGCTTTGGCACCCTGTATACCGCGATCTACAACCCGCAACTACGGGCCATGGAATATCGCTGGCCGAATCGGGCGCGCATGTACCAGTCGTTTTCCTGCTTTGAGGAGTACGACGTTTGTGTCGACCTTTGAGGGGTGCCTCAGTGGATAGGCTGAGCATCAAGCAGGGCGTGCTTCTCCAGGTGGATGGCCTTGTGCGGGAGAGTTCATGCGGGTTTTGAGTCGGTTGTCGTTGTCATCGACATCGTCTCAGCCCCGGAGCGTTTCAAAGTTTTCACCAGCGTCGTTTTTTTACATTTCACCTTTAAGGAGATCGCAATGAGTTCAATTGGCAGTTTGGGGAGTGCGGCTATCGCGACAAGCTATACGGGGATTCCCGGCGCACAACGACCACAGCGACCGAATCCTGCCGAGATGGTAAAGGACTTGTTTTCAAAACTCGATACCTCGGGCAAAGGGTATATCGAACAAAGTGACCTTGAGAGCGCCCTCTCCGGATTGAGTTCCGCCAGTTCCACACAAGGCGTCAGCGGTGTAACCAGTGCCAAGGAAATTTTTGCGCAGCTCGACGGCGATGGCGATGGAAAAGTGACCGAGGACGAAATGTCGGCCAGCATCAGGAAGCTCGCCGAATCGCTCGACAACCAGTTCAACCAGTCGCGCATGCAGGGCGGCATGCCGCCTCCGCCGCCCCCTCCCCCTGGCGGCAATGGTCCGGACCTTAGCAAGGACGACTTGACCAGCAAGTTGGCCGAAATGGGGAGTAGTGATTCTGCCCAATCCAATTTGATGAGCAAAATCGTCGAGAACTTTGAGGCGGCTGATACCAACCAGGACGGTAAAGTCAGTTTCCAGGAGGCGATGAGTTACGATCAGGCCAACCCGACCTCGAACAGCACGTCAAATTACTCCGTGGCCAATAGCGAAAAAACCGACGCGCAGGTCTTTCGGCAGATCATGGAACTGTTGCATTTCTATGGAAACGATGGGCAATCAGGCCAGAACGCACGGAACTCTCGGGTTTCACCCCTTGCTTGAGTAGGCCGATTCGTGCCGGTTGTTGTTAGCCGCTGTTTGTGGAATTGCCGTGCTTATCGCCCGCTATGTCGGTTGTTGGATCGACTTGGCCGGACTGCGCTCGAGGATCGGTTGCGAGGAAGGCGGCGGCATTCGTCGTACCAGCCCCTTTAATATGCTTGTCTCCTGTCTGACGCTCAGTTGCAATGCAGCATATTGCCAATCATCTGACAAATCTTTCCGTTCGTTCCGACTAGGTTGGGGCCAACTTTTTTGTAGTGATTCCCCAGATCATCCCGGCAGTCATCACGGTCGCATGAGGTGATGGTTGTTGGCTCAGGTTGAACATCGCCACCGTGGCAGGTTGCTATTTGCCTGGCCTTCTCTTTTTCTGACGCGCCTGTTCGTTCTACATTTTTGACGCAGGTTTGTACCGCTTCACTGGGTGTTCCCGTTGAGCGTTGACCAAGCCCGGCGGTACGGCACGCGGCGATCATTTCGGCTTTGACATTTTGTGATGCGCCTCTGCGTTCAACATCTTTTACACAGTTCGAGATTGCTTCGCTATCGTTGATCCCATTAGCAGCAGGGGTGACTTGCTTGGCCGTCTCTTGGCGCTGTTGTTGTGCCTGATGCTCAGCTTGCGCACCGCCCTTGGTTTGATCAAGAGTGGCGGATTCATCCTGCAGTCGTGCTGCGCGCTGCTGCGCGTCGTACTGCTGTTGCTTTGTCACCGGGGCACGATCAGGCACAACTTCAGAATTGATGCCAGCTTTGCATGCAGTGTCTGAAAACTGTGTCTTGCCATCCGGGCCTTTGCATTTGAAGACCTGTGCATTTGCGTTACCTATCACGGCTATGAGCAGCAACAGAAAGAGAGAATGTTTAAACACGGATATTCCTGTCTGGCAAAATCGTTGATGAACTAGCGGTGTCAAAGTCCACTCATATTTGCGGAAAGTTTGGGGCGGCGTGTTTTGATTGTAGCGTCTGTTGCATAGGCGAGGGAGTATCTGAGGAAATATCAGGCCGTTTCATTCAGAAAATATAGGCACTGATTTCACATCGTTCTCTCGGTGTTTACGCCGTCGCCCAGCAAGGTAGGTGGATTGGGCTTCTTTGCACCAAGTCCGTGGAAGGCAAGGTCTATGCGGTTCTCTCGCGCACTATCAGCTCCAAGATCGTCTTTTGGCGAGGCTTGCAGGGGTGCTGTGTGACGGGGGGGCACAACTTTTTCGCGGTATCCGGCTGTGGTGTACCCAGGTCGATTTTTTTCGACCTTGGCGTTTGTTACTGTCGCATCGCCGATTGGTGCGGCAGGCCGAGGGATTGTTGCGGGAAAAAATGGTGGCTCCAAGTGCCACGAAACCGCGTGCTGCCCTAATCGAGAACACAATAAGAACGCTGGCTCACCGAGCAGGTGAGCCAGCGTCAGATCATGTTTTGTCTACATGACGTCTTCGGATTTAGTGCTTCTTGCCCATCCATTGGGCGTTCTTGCCGTCGCTGGTTTTTTCGCAGACGACATCGACGCCTGAAATGTTGGCCTTGCTTCCAGCGTCGAAGAATTGGCCGTGTTCACTGGAATAGCATTGCGGGGCTTTGGCGGCAGGTTTTGGCGCTTCTGCCGGAGCAGCCGGAGGGGCGCTTTGGCTGGCGCAGGCGGAAAGAAGCAGGGCGGCGGAAGCGACGAGAAGCCAAGAACGCATGATGATCTCCAGAAAAAAGGTGAATGACAGCCACCCCATTGTCTTTCGCCACTGTTTCAGGATTGTTGCAGTGTCTTTGCAAGTCCTGCCTCATCGTTGTCGTCGGCTTGTCTCTTCAGTTTGATCCGCCGCGCACCAGCCGGACAAAGTTGCTGATGCGGATGGCGTCGCCTTGCGGGCCGCGCCCTTGCGGGAAGTCGGCCGAATTTCCGGTCTTCGGGTCGCTGCGTTGCGCGCCGGCACCATGGACGTCGTGCCAGCCGTTGCGCACGTAGCCCATCGCCCGCCCAAAGGCGACATAGATCCCCGAAAATCCGATGTTGTTGGCGTTTATATGTGTTGTGCTGCTCCAGTAGGACGGGTAGTCCGTTTGCCCGGCTTCATTGATGGCTGGCGTGACGGCAAAGAGCGGATCGATGGCCGCCGAGTTGCCGGCGTCCGGGGCGCGTGAGTAATCGACCAGGCTTTGCAACTCCTTGGCGTTGGGCAGCCGCCAGTCCTTGTGCCCGAGATGGTTCTGCCGGTTCATCGTCTGCACCCAGGTTAGCGCTTCCGACCAGTTCATCGGCCTGCCGCTATCGGCCTGTGCCCAGATCAGGCCGCTGGCTCGGTCGGTAATCGTGCCATCGCCGTTGCTATGAAAGTCGTTCTTGCCGTAATTTTCGTTACCGCGCACGCAAAGCACGTAAAAGTCCTTTTCGCTACCGTTCGGCATGGTCAGGCCATAGCCCTTGATGCGCCCATCGGCGAAGTTCACGCCAAACATCCTTTGAATTCCCCATTCGTTGACGTTGGCCAGCAGTGTGGTCGAGGCGTATTGCGAGTCGATGACCCGCTCGCCGCTGCCGGGTTGCCCGTAAGCGAATGCGAAATAGCGCGTGTCGATGAAGGGCGTGAGGGCGTAACTGCTGGATGCGGAGGGCGCCGGATCGCGTCCGTTGAAGGAAATCAGCGAGTAAAGTTCCTTGATCGTCGGCAGGCGCCAGTCGTTGTAGCCGCCAAAGCGGATGGCGTTGAGTTCGGCCGGGCGTTTTCGCGCTTGCGATAGCGTCAGCTTGTCGCGACGGTCGAGGACTCCGTCGTTGTTGGTTTCCGGGCTGTGCTGCCAGATCAGCCCGGTATTGTTGTCCGCCACGCTCAGTCCGTCGCGGCTCAACGTATAGCTGGGGCGGCGACCGGGGAATTGCGCGTCCTGCCCGTAAAACGGCTGTCCTGGCTGCGGGCAGGCGATTTCGTAAGCGTTGTCGAAACAGGTCGTTTGCCCGGTGCCGACGATGGGGTAAGGCAGCCCGGACGCGGCCGCTGCTCCGGCGGCAAAAAGCCCAGAGACTATCGCGGCGATGGGGAGGTGTCGGCGGCCCATGATCGTTATCTCTGGCCGCCTTGCGCTGCGTTCGGTCCGCGTTGTTGGCCTGGCGGCATGCCGCTCTGGTTGCCGTGACTGGGGCGGCAGGCGAGCGGACGATTCCCTTGCGTGACGGGGCCGCCAGTCTGGTTACCGGTTGCTCCGGGGCCGCCGGCTGGCGGGGCAAAGCAGGTTCCGGTCAAAGCCTCGCCGTTACGACCGGTAAAGCTGCATGCTGCGCCGGACGATTTTCCTTGGCAGGCTTGAATCGCTTCCGGCGGCGGACCTTTGTGCTGTTGGCCGCCACCTTGTCCCATGCCCGGCCCGCCTTGATTGCCGCCTGGCCCTGACTGGTTGTTGGGTGCCTGAGCCGTATGCACATAGCTGGTGCCGCTTTCGGCAGCGGATACGAGCGAAGCGGTCGGGGCGCTGGCCAGCGTGGCAAAGCCGAGCAGGATCAAAGTGCGTTGGATTTTGGTCAGTTTCATGGTTTTGCTCCTTCAGTCGGGTGAGATTACAGCGTGGGGAATCGATGCGGTGGCACTTTGTGCCGATGTTTCAGTGCGGCTTGATAACGTTGAGGATCTGATATGCCTTGTCGCCGAGAAACAGCGTGTGCCGGTAGAGCGAAATGTCCTGCGCCAGAACCTGCGTGGACAAACGGGTCGAGAGGTCGCGCACGTTCAGGCATTTGTCGCCATCGTAGGCCAGTTGGCTGGCTGGGCTGTTGCTTCCTTCTTCCTTGATCAGTAGCAGGTATTGGTTCCTCATGGCGACTCTCCTCTTCAAAGACCGTTGTTTCGGCGTACACCTGAATACTGGAAGACGAAGTGGCAGAGGCCATGGAGGGAAATGGGAGAGATTGGGGAGAGGTGTTTCCAGGCGTTGCGCCGGGCCGAAACGACTCCGGCATTTCGCCATTTTTTCTCCACAATGTCGCTCTATACTTTGGTCAAGTTTCATAACCTGCCGGAAAACGAAATGCCATGATCCGCCTGTCTCTCCAGCGCAAGGGATTTCTTGCCACTTTCGCCCTGACGACCGCCATGGCCTTGCTGCTGGTGCTGGCCGTGCGCTGGAATCTGCAGCAAGGCTTCGAGCGTTACACCGGCGCGGCCGAGCTGGCGCGGATCGATTGGCTTATCGAAAACCTCGAAAGTGAATATGCTGCGCACGGTAGCTGGGAGTTCCTGAAAGTACGCCCGGAGCAGACCTGGCGACGTCTCTTGCGCCCCCGGCAGGAGTCCGGCAACAACGCGCCGCCGAATTGGGAACGTCAGCCGAATCAACCGCCCGGCAGGGCGCCTTATCATCCACCCGAGTCAAGGCCAGGACCCGTGCCTAATGGTCCGGCTCGGGACTTTCCTCCCCCGCCTCCACCCCCCTGGGAACAGGACAATCCACCGCCTCATCCGCTCGGCGAGCGACCCGACGAGCAAAATCCTTTGCCGACTCCGGCACAAAATCGCGCGGAGCCGCCTCATGACATCCTGCGCATTGCACCGCGCCTGACGCTTCTTGATGTCGATGGCAAGCGATTGGCGGGTAACGTCCAGAGTGCCCGGATCGTCGCCGAGCGGCCTATCCAGCATAACGGTGTGTTGGTCGGTCGTCTCGGTCTGCAAGTTGCGCCGGCTTCGACCAGTCACCTTGACGATGCTTTTCTGGCCAGCCAGACACGCAATTTGCTGCTCTTTGGCTTGGCGGCGTTGAGCCTCTCCTTGCTCGCCGCGTGGCTTCTGGCGCGGCACTTGGTGGCACCGATTCGCGATCTCGCCAGCGGCGTGCGAAAAATTGCCGATGGCGGGCTCGATGCGCGTATTCCGGTATCACGCAGCGACGAACTGGGGGAATTGGCCACCGATTTCAACCACATGGCCGATCGTCTGGCGCGGCAGGAAGAGATGCGCCGCGCCTGGATTTCGGATTCATCACACGAATTGCGCACACCACTGGCCGTTCTGCGTGCCGAAATCGAAGCGATGCAGGATGGCGTGCGGCCGGCCGATGCAGCGACGCTGGCCCGGCTGCACAAGCAGGTTTCCCATCTCGCCAAGCTGGTCGACGATTTGCGCCTGACGCTTGATCGTGAGCCTGGCGCTGGCGATCTGGATATGGCCGCAGTATTCCCGCTGGAAATTCTTGAAGAAAGTATCGAGGCTTTTCGCGAACGCTACGCCGAAGCCAGGATTGAAATCGACACGGCCGCGATTGCCAAAGGCAAGTGGCGGGTGCGCGGCGATGCCGGACGGCTGGCGCAGGTGTTTACCAATCTGTTCGAGAACACCTTGCGTTATACCGACCGTGGCGGGCGTTTGCGGATTGCCGCGCAAGCCGACAGCAAGCGGCTTATGTTGCAATTCGACGATACCGCGCCGGCGCCGCCGCCGTCGGCATTGCCGCGCCTGTTTGAGCGCTTCTTCCGCGCCGAACCTTCGCGCAGCCGGGAACTGGGGGGTTCCGGGCTCGGCCTGGCGATTTGCAAGACCTTGATCGAAGCGCATGGCGGGCGCATTGCCGCAGCGCCGTCAAAACTCGGTGGTTTGTCGATTCGCATCGAACTTCCTTTGGAGCGCAGCGTATGAATACCCGTGTTCTGGTTGTCGAGGACGAAACCGATCTGGCGCAAATTCTCGTCGATTACCTGAAGCGCGATGGCTTTGCCGCCAGCACGCAGGCCGACGGGTTGCTGGCGATGAAGGAATTGCTGCGCTCGTTGCCGGATTTGCTGTTGCTCGACCTGATGTTGCCGGGCATGGACGGGCTGGCGATTCTGCGCGAGTTGCGCAAGATTTCGGCGATCCCGGTCATCGTGGTGACCGCCAAGGTCGAGGAAATCGATCGTCTGCTTGGTCTGGAACTCGGTGCCGACGATTACATCTGCAAACCCTATTCGCCGCGTGAAGTCGTGGCGCGCGTCAAGGCCGTGTTGCGCCGCACGCAGCATGCGCCGGCCGCTGCTGCGACGACCGGCGCTTCTTTGATCGAGATTGACGGTGACTGCTGGCAGGCGCGGGTAGCCGGTCAGCGCCTCGATTTGACGCCCAAGGAGTTCCAGTTGTTGCAGGCGTTGGTAAAAAAACCGGGGCGTGTGTTTTCACGCGGGCAACTGCTCGACACGATTTACGAGGATAGCTTCGAGGTCAGCGAACGCGCCGTCGATAGCCACATGAAGAATCTGCGCAAGAAGCTGGCGCAGGTGTTGCCGGATGCCGAGCCAATTCGTTCGATTTACGGCGTCGGTTTTGTTTATGAGCCGTGAGAGGTCGCGATGAAAGCTAAAGCCTTGGTGATGGTTGTACTGGCATGGCTGGTGATGGCTATTCCTCCAGCCCCAGTGCAGGCGCAGGACGGCAATGCTTATGCGCAGGAGAATCGTCGTGAGCAAAAACAGCCGCGCGGCAAACGCGGTGAATCGGATCAACGCCGTGAGCTGGCGCCTCTCATGCTGCCTGCCGACGTGGCGCAACTCGATCGCTTGTCGCTGGTGCTGGGCAGGCCAACGGGCAACTCGGTAACGGTCAATGTATTGTCGGCAGCGGCGATCGAGGCGTACTTCGAGCTTGCCACGGCCACCGGGGGTGACGCGCGTAAAACGCCCGCATTTACCGCTGCAGCCGGGGTGCCGGTTGAGGTGTTGCTGGATCAACTGAAGCCGAATCAGGCTTACGTTTATCGCTTTCTTTATCGCAAGCCGGGCGAGGCGCGTTTTGTTGAGGGCGAAAAACAGGTCTTTCATACGGCGCGCGCTTCCGGCAGCAAGTTCGTCTTCGAGCTGCAGGGCGACTCGCATCCGGAGCGCTCGCGGCAGTTTTCCGCCGATGCTTACGCACAGACCTTGCGCGCCGCAGCCGCCGATGCGCCGGACTTTTATCTGACCATCGGCGATGATTTCTCCGTCGATACTTTGCCGGTGGTCAATGCGCATACGGTGATGCAGCGCTATCTGGTGCAGCGGCCCTTCCTGTCGCTGGTTGGCCGCTCTGCGCCAGTGTTTCTGGTCAATGGTAACCATGAGCAGGCGGCAGCCTACAATCTCGACGGCACGCCAAATAATGTGGCGGTATGGGCGCAAACGGCGCGCAACCGGCTGTTCCCGCAGCCGGCGTCGGATGCTTTCTATAGTGGCGACAAGACGCCGGTTCCACACATCGGGTTGCTGCGCGACTACTACGCCTGGACTTGGGGCGACGCCTTGTTTGTCGTCATCGATCCGTACTGGCATTCAAAGCGCCCGGTGGATAATGTCTATGGCGGTGGCGAGAAGAACCGCGATCTATGGCAGGTGACGCTCGGTGATGAGCAGTACCGGTGGTTCAAGCAGACTTTGGAGTCGAGCAAGGCCAAATACAAATTCGTTTTCGCCCACCATGTGCTTGGCACCGGGCGCGGCGGGATCGAACAGGCCGGGCTATACGAGTGGGGCGGCAAGGACCGGCATGGCGAAGATCAGTTTGCCCAGCGCCGGCCGGGTTGGGCTTTGCCGATCCATCAGCTGATGGTCAAGAACGGCGTCACCATCTTCTTTCAGGGGCACGACCACCTGTTTGCCCGGCAGCAACTGGACGGCGTGATCTACCAGACCTTGCCGTCGCCGGCCAATCCGTATGAAGACCTGCGCAGTTTTGCTTCGGCCTATCGCTCCGGCGAGGTGCTGAGCGGAATCGGTCGTGTGCGCGTTACCGTCGCGCCGGAAAAAGTGCGGGTGGACTATGTGCGCACCGCTCCGGTGGGCGACCCGGCAAAGCCTTCTGTCGACGGCGAAATTGCGTTTGCCTACGAAATCGCAGCTAATTCGCGCTAAGCCGGAAAGTATTGTGAACTGGACCCCGGCTATTGCCGGGGTGACCATCAATCCGGTGATTCTTTAGCTGGCCGATGATTTGTAGCAGTTTCGTCCAGCGGCCTTGGCGGCGTAAAGCGCCATGTCGCCTTGCAGCAAAATGCTGTCGAGTGGTTCGCCAACGCGTGAGAGATGCCCGCCAATGCTGGCGCTGAGATGGATGACGCCGCCTTGCGCGTCGACCAGTTGCTGGTTCGTGTTGATCGCCGTGAGCAGGCGTTCGCTCAAAACATCGAGAACGTCCAAATCGGCGGGCTGAACCATGATCAGGAATTCGTCGCCGCCCCAGCGCGCAGCGACGTCGTAGGGCCGGATGATGGCCAGGATGATTTCGGCAACGATTTTCAGCGCCTGATCGCCAATGGCATGACCATGCCGATCATTCAAGGTTTTGAAGTTGTCGATGTCAATCCAGAGAATTCCCATTTTGAGCAGTTCTCTTTCTCCACGGATCAATTGCGCTTCGATGCGTTCGGTCATGCCGCGGCGGTTGAACAACTCGGTCAGCGGATCGATCTTGGTCAGCCGCTCCAGCGCCATTGTGCGTTCCTGTATCTTCGCTTCCAGATCATGCCGGGACTCCAGAACGGCTTGCGTCATGCGGGTGAAGTGATCGATCAGATTGCGGATTTCCCCTTTGCCCGGCAGCTTGATTTGCTCCACCGAGTCGTTGCCGGCTTCGACGCTGGACATGGCGTGGTCGAGTTTGCCCAGCGGTTTGAGAATCATGTGTTCCAGCGTCAGATAAAAAAGAATCAGGGCGCCAAGCAGGATCAATCCGTATACCAGCAGGATGCTGAAAAAGTTGCTGAAGGGAATCAGCACATCCAGATCGAGCAGGGTGATTTCGTACCAGGCGAGTTCGGGCAGATAGGTGATGCCTGCCAGATGGCGCTTCCCGTCGATGCTGACAAAGGCCGTCGCCACGGTTTTCTTCTGGGATTCCAGCTCTTTCATGGCTGCCAGAATCGCCCGCCGATCGTTTTCTCGTTCGAACAACTGATCCAGCGCTTTGTAGGCGTCGTTTTTTCCGCTCCTGCCGCTTTCGAAAGCCGGATTGCGGTAAAGCTGGATGGCTCCTTGTTGATCCATGAACAGACTGCTCACACCGCGCGGCGTTTCGGTTGCAATGTTGGTGATGACTTCGGAGAGGTTCAGTCCGGTGCCGGCCATTCCAACGATGTGGTTGCCATCGCGGACCAGTACATTGATCCATAGTTTGGCGACGCCAAGTTCCTGATCGAAACTGACGTTAAGATGCATGTCACGGTTCTGCTTGATCTGATCATAAAACCACGAGTCTTTTTCCGCCCCAGGTTGAAGGATGTAGCGCAGTTCTTTGCCTTTGAATTCGTTTTCCGCATTGTTGAAGTAATAGTGGCCGTTTTTGAGCAATGCGAGGAAATAGAGGCGATCGGTGAAATTCAGGCGGTAGTTCTCCATTTCGGCGATGGCCCGTCGCTCATAGGATTTGTCGCCGGGATTGCGCGCCCATTCCCGAATGTAGGGGGAGTTGGCCATTTGTCGCGAGAGTGCAACCTCGCGCAGGATGGGCTGGAGCGTGCGGCTTTTGTCGTACAGCGCCTGTTTCTCGGCATAAAGCACGGCCCATTGTTCGGTAATGCCTTCGGCGAGCATGCGCACCGCAAACCATACCGGGATGGCGGAAACGACAAAGAGAATGGCTGTCAGCAGCAGAAAGCGTGGCTTGAGATTCATGAAAGGCGCAGGTTTTCAGGTTTTGTCGTCAGCATAAACGAAATGACGGAGAAGCGGGCAGCAGAAACCACTGCGCGTGTAGCGTCCTTTGCTGTTGAGTGCCTGTCAGGAGAGCCCCATTTCGGCCAATGAAGTTGGCCTCCCGGCTTTCAGATAAAAACCGGCTCCGGGGTCAGTGAAACACCAAAGGCTTCGCGGACATCCTTTTGTACTGCCTGCATCAGCATCGACACGTCGGCACCGGTCGCGTTGCCGTGGTTAACCAGCACCAGCGCCTGTTTGTCATACATGCCGACCGGCCCGAGATTCTTGCCTTTCCAGCCAGACTGTTCGATCAGCCAGCCGGCCGCCAGTTTGCAGCGGCCGTCCGCTTGCGGGTAGTGTGGCATTTTGGGGTGCGCGGCGAGCAGTCGTTCTGCCGTGGAGGCATCGATCACCGGATTGTGGAAAAAGCTGCCGGCGTTGGGGATATGGGTCGGATCGGGCAGCTTGCGCTGGCGGATGGCGATGACGGCAGCGGCGACCTGCTGAGCGGAGGGCGTGGCGATTTTCTGCGCTTCGAGTTCTTGCGTGATGTCAGCGTAACGGGTGAGCGGCTGCCATTGCTTGGGCAAGCGGAAGGTGACGCCGGTGATGACCATGCGTCCGTTGCGATGCCAGCCTTCCTGCTTGAATACACTGTCGCGGTAGCCGAAGCGGCAGCTGCTTCGGTCAAAGTGTTTCGTTTCTCCGGTTTGCAGGTCGAAGGCGTCGAGGCTATATAAGCGTTCGGCCACCTCCAGTCCGTAGGCGCCGATATTTTGCACAGGCGCAGCACCGACGGTGCCGGGAATCAACGACAGGTTTTCCAGCCCCGGCCAGCCTTGCGCCAGTGTCCATTGCACGAAGTCGTGCCAGTTTTCGCCGGCGCCGGCGCGCACGTACCAGGCGTCGGCGTCTTCGCCGAGCAGGGCGCGACCGGCAATCGCCATGTGTACAACCAGGCCATCGTAATTGCCGGTCAATACCAGATTGCTGCCGCCGCCGAGCACGAAGCGTGGGCGCTCTGTAAGTGGCTGGCAGCTGCGCAGGGCTTCGAGCTGCGCCGACGCCGTGATGTAGGCGTATAACGCGGCGTTTCCCGGCAGCGCCAGCGTGTTGTGCTGGTTTAAATCGGCTTCACGTTCGACGAAGCCGGGCAGGGGCGCTGGCTGCATCGCTAAACCTAAATACTAAAGCACCGGCGCCAGCCAGCGCTCGGCCTCGCTGACGCTGAAGCCGGCACGCTTGGCCCAGTCTTCCAGCTGGTCGCGGCCGATCTTGCTGACGGCGAAGTACTTGGCTTGCGGGTGCGCCAGATAGAAGCCGGAAACGGCGGCCGCTGGACTCATGGCGAAGGACTCGGTGAGCTGCATGTCAGCGTTGCCCGGTGCGTCGAGCAGGTTAAAGAGCAGACCCTTGGCCGTATGGTCCGGGCAGGCCGGATAGCCGGGGGCCGGGCGGATGCCGGTGTACTCTTCGCGGATCAGCGCGTCGTTGTTTAGCGCTTCGTCGGCGGCGTAGCCCCAGTAGTCGCGCCGGATCTGCGCGTGCAGCCATTCGGCGCAGGCTTCGGCGAGGCGATCGGCCAGCGCCTTGAGCATGATCGCGTGGTAGTCGTCATGCACCGCTGCGAATTCGGCCAGCTTCTTCTCGATGCCGTGGCCGGCGCTGACGGCGAAAACGCCGATCCAGTCGGGTGTTCCCTTGTCGGCGACAAAGTCGCTCAGGCAGTAGTT
>CAZZDF010000016.1:0-14534 GCA_964652915.1 uncultured Propionivibrio sp.
AGTCGCGGCGCAGGCTTAGCGTACGATTTTTTCCGTTTTCTGAGACGCCCCCTATAGTCATTTCTTCATGCTGGTGTTCTTGTCTATCTCATTGATTTATCGTCGTTTGCCGCGTTCATGGGGTTTTTTGTACATTTTTCCGATTTCATGCACCGTTGCTTTAACAAATGTACCCAACGGTTCACACTTTCCCCTCAGAATCCGGGCAGGACGCCAATCTTTGGTTATAATTGGTAGATGAATGACGTTTTTCGCAACACTTTTTCTTTTAACTTCGTCGTTGCCGTCGATCGGGCTGGGGTTGCCCCTCCGGGTTATGGGCGCGTAAAAGCGCTGGCGTCTTTGTTTAACGTCAGCACGACAACGATTCAGAAGTGGCTGACCGGCGAATCATTGCCGGAAATGGGGCGTTTAACGGAAATTTGCGAAAAACTTGATTGCACGCTTGATGACTTGATCATCGGTCCGCAGCGCATCAAACTCGTTGCTCCACAAGAAGATGTAACGCGTATTTCGTTGCTTTCCAACAGCGGACATGTTTTTGCGACAATGCCGGACGCGCTATTGTCTTCGGCTTATCCATTCAGTGAGCAGTGTCTTTTTCGCGTAGATGACGACATGATGTTGAATCACGTCTCTACTGGTGAGCTTTTGCTCTTTTCGAAAGCCCTTAATGCGCCTATATCCGGTCGGGTTTTTGTGTTTTTCGGTGGAGGCCGGCTTTTTATTCGACGACTTCAGATGATGGGCAACGGGGCTTTCATGATGCTTTGTGATAACCCGTTATTTCCGCCCGAGTCCATCGACACCTCTACTTTGTTGCCTCTTCCGGAAAATACATCAAAGCCCGAGGTCTCTTTTGATTTCGATCTTTGCGATCCTGGTTGCATTTACCTCGTCGGCGGGGCGATTGGGCGTTTGATTTATCGGTGACACTCCCATCCCTCTGAAGCGAGAGGGCTTCTGTTGAAAACCGATGCTAGTGCCTGGCTCAAAAGAGGCACTGCAAGACGATGACGTCTTGTAGGTAGTATCCAGTATCGGCTCAGACAGCAACTCGGGCGTCGGATTTTCATCCTTCACACCCCAAGGGTACTTCCTGCGGGGCAGAGCCGTCATTGTGTACTCTCCGGGATTCTACGGCGAAACTCCGTAGCGCGAATCGCTCTCAAAACGGTTCGGAGAGCGTCATGAGGCGATGTGCCATTTTAACAAATGGAACGTTTGTCCATGTTTTTAGGAACGGTATTCATTCCCATCGCTTGCCACACCGAAGCGCAGCTAGGTCGTAGATACGTGACCCAAATTTTGTCTATTTAATAAGCCGAGCAAAAGGCCAGATAGGCAGAAGAAAAATATCTGCCAAACAGGTTGCGCCGCCCATCCTTGTTATGCCTACGCCTATGTAACCCCACCAGACAAGAGGACCACCAAGCCGTGCGAAGGTGAAAGGCTCAACACTTATAATCTCTAATACCGCCCACGGCGGAAGCATAAGTACCACGATGCCATAGAAAAAACCAATCGGCCCAACATAGTTGTGATTAGTGTAAGGCAGCTTTATTAGGTGGCGGATAGTTTGCAATAGAGAGTTCAAGACGGTTTCCTCTCAATAGTGGGCTGCAAGTCCGTGGCGCTGCATCAGCACGCTGACAGCCGAACGGGTCGGTTCCGTCAGGTAATCGAGCAGATATTCGGCCTCGCCATCGACTGCTTCCTCAAGGGCTTCTTGCTGCGAAATACCGTAGTGCTTCGCGATTGCTTCGAGGACTTCGCTCTTGGTCTTGTCATCGATGGCGGCAAAGAAGTCTCGATTGATTTGCTCGTTAGTCATTTGGCCGGATTCATTGATTAAAGGGACTTTGGGTTAAGCCACACATATCCTGTAGCCCCGACGTAAAACAACAGAGCAACAAGCAAACAAAGAGCAAATAGTCGAGGAGTCTTTTTTAGGGAAATCCCTGCGAGACCAGAAAACGAAAAAACAAAGATAGCAGGGACAATTCCGAAGGCAGCAATTCGCGCTCCATCTAAAAAGTAGGCTCCAGCAGACGCTGTTATCAAGGCTACAAATCCTATTGCGCATTCAAGCGGGGGAATTGGTTTGAGGTGCGTTAATTCATTTCGAAGCATTTTGTTTCCTTTTTACCGATAACCCGGAACGTTGTTGCGAGCAAAGTCGATGATGCGTTGTGCGTCGGCTTCGCGTTTTGTCTGGGCTGTCGAAAACCATTGTTCGCCAGCGGGGGTAACTTCGACTTCGCCTTTGCGACGAACAACCAAACCCTTCTTTTCCAAGCCGCCAACTGCGCGACCTTCCATGTGATTGTAGGAGATAGTCGTTCCTGCCGTAATCTTCCCACCAGCTTCCTCCATGGCGGAATTCATGAACGACAACTCTCCGGGCGACAATTTCGTATTCATCGCTTTTCTTGGAGCACTATCGCGGCAGACGTTGCAAAAGTTGTTTCTCGGCCGCCACCTCATTCGGGTGTTCGACGTGAGCGCGCTCTATGCGCAGCCAGAGCTCGACGTCTTCTCGTTTTGCGGAGTTGTCTTTAATTTTCAAGAGCAGCTCTTCAAATGCTGCTGTATCGAGGGGCTGATACGACACGAGTACCTTGCAAAAGCGTTCGTTCCATGTCTCGTTTGGCGTTCGCTTCCATACGACGTAAAAAACCAGAGCGGCCACAAACATGCCGGCAGCCAGCTGATTCAATATCAGGCCAGCTAAAACAAAAGGAGCTGACCAGATGGCCGCTCGTTGTGTGCGCGGTGTGGTGAAGATGGGGTTGTAGATCCCTGTTACATCGAGAATTTTCCGGACTTCTCGCAATGTTTTTAGCCGCGCTTCGTTTTCTGAAGTGTCCATAATCGTTTCCTATGCCGGAGAATCGTTCTTTTGCAACGGATCGGCCTCTGAGACAAGGCAATTGCTCGCCGCTACCAACCCAAAGCTCAACGCAAAGAAGGCAACGAAACACCCTGCGCCGAGCAACGAGAGTTGTGTTGAGTCCATACCCGCAAACTCTCTGTCTAAAAGGCTTGCAATCATCCCATAGCAAAAACCGGCAAAGGCGCCAGCAAACGCATTGAACCGGCAAAGCTTCGCCAGCAAGATCAGCATCACTGCGATTAGCGCTTTTACGTCATTCATTCCAAATCCTTTCGTTCTTTATTTGCAGAGACACATGATTCTCTGTCCATGGCTCTCGCAAACGCTTACCTCGGACATTTATTTTCGAAATCCTGTTCGTAATGACGCGGATTAAAGCCACCCACCAAAGCAAGAACAATCAAAAGGAGAATGGCAAGAAGGCTCCAAACCAACCATGCAAGTCCATTTACAAGGTGCCTAGCTGGATAAGACAACTCGCTAAGAGACAAAGTGCTTATCGGCCAATATTCGAACAAGTCAGGTAACAACAAACCGGCTATGAAAATCGCCCCGACAATTAATGCAGCGCCGCCCACGAGCAACGCAATAATCCTCAAGCCCTTGAGAATGGACACCAAAAAATCAGACAGAACCTGCTTGTTCATCGTCGCTTTCCTTGGTCAAAGATACGGAGGCGTAAGTCTCTCGGCGAGGCGTTCCAGCGGCGAACCGGTAAGAGCCGTGTACGCTTCCTGCACATTCTCCGGCATCCATACTTTGTACTCCATGTTGTCATCGAATTCCGAGAAAGCGAGAGTCGATTGCAGAGGCTTGCCACAGTGCGCAAGACAGAACGCGCCGACGACGATTGGGTAATCTGCGCTCCTGAACCAGCTTGAGGACCGCTCTGCAACATGCACAGCCTGCTTAGTTTCAGCGCAGTACAAAGTGACGCTATGGCTCACGTTCGATTTCCTATTCCGTTGTTTTCGATTGTTTGAATTCCACCAGGTCAAAGTCTCTCGACGTGATGGATTCCCCGTTTGCTTCCCAATACAGCGAATGCCCTTTAGCGCGAAAGCTGTCGGAATCGGGGCCATTCTTTTCGCCGCCCGGCTGAAACCGCACCTCAACCCATGTGTCGTTTCGCATGCGGACAAGCGCCGCGCCGCTGGCTAGGCACTCACGCTTCAGCGCACGCGTGAAGTGATTGAAGTCGGTACGCTTGGCAAGAAGGGCGCGGTTCAGCATAGCGTTCGATTTCCTTCCTCATTTTCGCTTCAGCAAAAATACAATTGTCGTCAGTGCCGCTAGGACAACAATGATTGTTGTTGCGGCCGCTCCGATTTGGTCGATTGCCCATTCCAAGATGACCACGGGTACGCCAACCAATAGCGCCAAGAGTATTCCTGCCGTTTCTCTTTGCGTTACTGGGCGAACACCCCATGGATGTTTCTTTCGCGTCGACATTCCACTTTTCTTGGCTATGCCGTCGCTTCGGCTTGAGCGTGCAGATCCTTGGCCTTCTCCCGAGCTTCTTCGGCAATGTACTCAGGGAAGTCTTCGTGCTCTTCGATCAGTTCGAGCACCGTCATTTCGTCTTCAAGAGACATGGCCGTTTGATACGGTGTCAAAAGCTCAAAACCTTTTTGAACCCGCTTCTTGCCCTCTGCATCCTCGGGCATCCGAATTACCAACGTGGTGTAGTTACTCATTTTGTCGGTTTCCTCCTTAAAAATTGTCGTCTACGTCAGATGGTTTCTTCAAAAGAATTTCAAAGTGAGATTCCAGTTTTTCAAGCTGAATTTCTCCGTCGACGTCGGGTCGGCGTTTTGATAACGAGCCATTGCTCCTGTTTCGACTACCTTTACCGCTTCTCCCGTTTCGCGGTTACGAAGCCACATACTTACCTTAACTTGAGCCACGATCGGTTTCCTTCTCAAATCCTTATTCGATAGTGGTGTTGCCGGCTACGCTGTAGGAAGTCCGGCTTATCCGTCCAGGGGACCCGATACACCCCAACCAACGCTATGATCTCGGGTCAAGAATCACAGCATTCCCTAGGGAATTCGCTTTCCTTTCTAGGCGTACCACTTGCTGACTTCTTCAAACTCATTGGCAACTTCTTCATACCCAAGCGCCCGAAGAAACTCACAAAGCGCATCATCCGCGTTGATGTGAGCCATTTCGGTATCCCCGTTGCCTTGCGCTGTTTTTAGTTTTTGTAAAACAACGGCCTTTGCTTCTTCAGCCTTTTTACTCATGTCCGTTTCCTTGATTCGTTTCGATGGTTAATTATAAGCGTTGGTAGCAACGCTGTCAAGGTCTATTTATTGCGCTTCGCATGTTTCTCCCGAACCAAATTCGCGAGGAGGTCAGGGCGAGATTTCCCTTCGCCATCGGCTATCAGATCATCAATCTGGCGCAGGAGATCTCCGTCGGCCCGGAGTGTGACGACAGCGCCGCCAGACTTCTTGATGCGCTCTATGAGCGCCCGCGAGCGCTTCGTACTGGTCTTGTCGTAGGGATTCTTCTTCTCGGTCACGAGTATCGTTCCCTAGTTTGTCGCCGGCTGTGACAGCACGCGCACAAACTGATTGTTCTCGTTAATCATGTCCTTGCTTTGTGCGGCCCAGCGCTCGTTAGTGTTGTTGGAGGCATGGACGTATCCATCGCCATATCCAACCTTATAGGCAAAAAACGAAGTGCCGAAAATGGCGACAACAAAGCCAAACAAAATACCGAGAACGATTCTCTTGTTTTTCATCGATCGGTTTCCTTTGTCTTTAAAGCCTGCGGTCCAACTTACGGTCGATCAATACGGCTGAGAACGCGGCAGCGGTCAGCCAGAGCCATACGCGATCCATCTTCGACTCGGGCATCCACAACCCTAAAACGATAATTGCCAAAGCAATCCCGAGATTCAGTGTCATCAAAATCCTGGTACTTTCACGCATCACGCTTTCCTCTCAATTCCAACTACGTTCAGGTGACGCATCCCACCGGCAGAATTCGACAAACGAATCGAAGCTGTCGCCGTATTCAAGAAAGCGTTTGTATCGCGCCTGTGAGCGGGTCATCTGGCGAACGACGCCCATGTCGCCGTACTCAACCTCGCTCGTCGGGTGCGCGTTGCGGATCACGCCGGGCTTATCCGAGTCAAAGTTAACGCCGATGTAGTGGCCTCGATCCTCGGCAATGATCCCCGGCTTGCCGTAGACCACAACGCGCCGGCCAATAACTGCTGGCACCCCATAGTATTCACGCACGTACTCGCAGTTCATAGCGTCCGGTTTCCTACCTAACCGCCCCGTTCAAGCCGACCAAAGAACAGATCTCGGCAGGGCTTTCCTGGACGATAGTTTGGGCGCGTTGGTTGTTCGGCCCCATGCAGTCAAACATAAGCAGCGTACCCCCGCTTTTGACTCCAGTGAATTCGGTCACCAAGTACATGTTGACGCGTGTCTTGTCGCTGCCACCATTGGTCGTCGGTTCAGCTAAGGTCAATTCGATGAATTTCATTCTTGGTCGTTTCCTTGGTCAATAATCCAGATACGCGGACGCGGCTTTTTTTCGCCCGCGAAGCTCGGCAATATAATGCTTGGCCCCGAGGCGGTTACGCCTCCGAAGCTCCGGGTTTTTGTGATTGCGCATGACAAGCCGGTCCCGCAAGCATTTCTGGAGCCATTCTGTCGTGTAGCGTGCCATCGTCCGAATTCCTTTACTGTTTGTCCTGAAAGCCGGGATCGTTGAGATCAACAACGATGCTACTTTCAAATCGATCTTTCCCGACGTACGGCTTTGCCCACTTCCGACGCTGTGCAGGAGAACGATTCTTGCACCTCTTTTCGTGGCGACGCTTCCAGGCTTTGCAAAGTCCTTGCATGTCACGGTTGAAAATCGTGAAAAGTCGAAATATGGCGCCGCAATATTCGCAGCAAGCTTCTCCTTTCGCATCAGCCATCACACGTTCCCTTGCGTAGAAGCTTCGATGGCTTGGGCCTTGGTTCGAACGGCGTCAGTCCAAAGAGGCCAGTCAGCATCTGAGAATTGAACCGTAGGAACGTCAGCCACAAATCCAACGTCGATTCTTTCGTTCAACGCTTTAACTTGCTCCAGCGTGACAACTTCGTTTAGCTGGCCTATTGCGTCCTGAAGTGTCATCTTTTTCAAGCTCCGTTTCCTTACTTGCTCGGGGCCTTCAACCGGCCCAGTGTTTGCAGGACACCCCGCAACGCGGAGTCGTGGATGCCCACTTGTGTTTCTAGCTCACCAACACGAGCGGACAGGCTCGCTTGTGAAGCAAGAATTTCACGCATCTGAACAAACGCTCTGACAATGTAAACGCTTATCTCGACCGCGTGTGGTGAGGTAAGAACCGACGCCGCCATAACGGCGCCGTGCTCGGTGAATGCGTGAGGGAGATACTTGCTGTGTTGCCCACGCCCCGCGTTTAAGGTCACAGATTGTGACCTTAAAGAACTCGTCTCCTGTTCTGTCAGCGTGAACATGAAATCAACAGGAAACCGGCCGCTGTTGCGCTTTACGGCTTGGTTAAGCACCTTGGTCTCCACGTCGTAAAGCTCGGCCAAGTCACGATCCATTAGTACGCGCTGTCCGCGTATTACTTGAATGCGGTCAGCAATGCTATCGACGGGCAGAAGGTGTTCTGGTGTGGTGGGCATGGTAAAGATTACCGCAAGACTTTGTTAATCCTGGCAGCCAACACCTCATCGTCCGTGTCATTTGCCACTTCTTGCAACAGATCCTCCAGCAACGAGATGTACTGTGCGGTCGATTCACTGACGATTTCTACCGTGGCTTCAGCCCACGCCTCGGGCTTCATCTCCGGCATTTTCAATTGCTGAATGTGCTCGGCAACGAAAGCCTTAACGTCGATCTGAAGCGTTTTTTGGTCTTCAGTGGTCATCGGCGTATGCCGGAACAAACACCCCGATTTCGGCGACCGGATATCCAGATGCAAATCGGTTTTGCGGTTATTTTCGAGAATCATGACGAGCCCTTCTTTATGCGTCGTAGCGATTTGTGAATTCGGCTTGTTCCTGGCACCCGTTTTGCACCAGAACGGAAATCAAGGCGCGTGCCTTCTGTTCGCTTTCGGGATTGAACTCGATAACGTTATCGCCATCTTCGTTGTCGGACAACAGCACATCAAATGTGGTGGAATTGTCTTCATGAACATTGGTTCGAAGCGCTACGCGATTTGCCATTTTTAACCCCCGATAACTGTTTCAATAGTCCTTATTGTATATCCCCCGTGGGGATATGTCAAGATTATTTCGCGCGTTCCATTAAAACTTCACTGATATACGCCCGAGCCATATCGGGCATCGGCCGGAAATCGTTAGATTCGTTCGGAAGCATCCACTTGTCGAGAGTGCGCCGAGGCACCGTAAAGCGCTTTGCAAAGGCGTCGCGCGTCATTCCAAGGGTTTCCATTGCTTGACGCAGAAACTCTTGCTGTGGGGCGATTCTGTCCATTTAGGTCACGTTATCTCGTTTAACAGGTTGTATTGGCTGCATATCGTTAGCTGTTTGCCAACGGAGGCCACCGGAACAGCAATGCGGTAAGCCACCCTATATAGCGTAGGGTTCCATACACGAATGTTGCCAGCCAAACCAAAGCAATCGTCCCGCAATCAGAAAACCCGACCAGATAGCCAATCAGGCAAAGAAACGGAGGGTAGTTCTGAGCAAAAAACCACCAGAAGCATTCCAAATCATAGTAGCGCTTACCGGAATCGCGCTCTTTATGAATAATCATCCAATGCACGCGAAGCATGTACCAAAGCCCTTCGAGGCGCGCAAGCCGGGTATAGCCAATTTCGTGATCACTGCTCATCTGCGGATCTCGCCACGCGGCGTAATGCCATGGGAAAGCGAGCTTTGTCCAATACATCACACCACCCCCGCTACAAGGTCAGCCAGCTTCACCGGGTCTTCGTCTATCAACCGTTTGGTGGCAGAAATTGTCGAGTGTCCAAGCAATTCGGCGATATGACGTACGTCATATCCCTTCCGATTGAGGCGTACCGCGAACGTCCTGCGAGCGGCCAAAGCATGTCCGATAACTCCGGCCTGCGAATGCAAGCGCCTGAACACCTGGCTCAGCGAATCGCACGAATAGCTGATAGTGCCGGAATCCAGTTTGCGTTGTGTCAGTCCATAAGGTTCGCCGTCTGCCCGAAGGAATATCGGACTGTCAGGATCGAGCGAACGATAGGCCGCCTTGCGTGTGGTAACGCCGTGCTTGTGCTTGATACGGTAATCAAGATAGGCATCGACCGCCGCCAATACGTGCGGGTTCGACCAATACAGCGGGCGCGCGCGATTGTTGTGTGCTATTTCTGCTCGAATTAAGCTTTCTTCTTTTACGCTACCGTCTTCTTTCAGATAGTCAGAAATTTTTACGGTCGCCAATTCTGTCAGCATCGCGCCTGTTCCATAGGCCACATAGAGCAATGCCACATCGCGCAATGGTGAATCGCCTGTTATAGCGGCGACTTTCAGCATGTGGCGAAGCTCTTTTTCGGTGATAAATTGGGGTTTTGCCATTTGTTACTAATCCGAAACGTGATTGTTTCAGAGAGTATATCGACAAAATGTCAGCAGAATCAAGCGGAAACAGGCGAAGGCTCTACGAACCTCGGAAAGTACACCGGCCAGACCTTACGATTCGCCGTAACTTACGACCGGTCGTAAGCAAAGAAAAAGCCCCTGCCGTCCGAAGACGAGAGGGGCTTGAGTTGCTACAGGTTACATCCCGAGGGACGTGCCGCTACGCGGCCTTTTCGTGCTGATATCCTCTTGGGAGAGCACGGCAGCGGACCGAACAATATGATGCTCGTCGTGTAACAGGGCATCCCTTGCCGACTCGTCGCACTTGGTAAAGAGCAGCGACGCAACAGCCGTTCTGGCTCCGCGATCAAGACCGCTCAGTTGAGCTACCGTTATTACCTCCTGTTTTGACAGCGCGGCCACCTCGTCTTCCCGAAGCTGATAGAGCTGATGCACTACCGACCGCGGCATCGAGCCTTTGGCCGGATACTGTTCTGCTAAAGCCCTGGAGGTCAGGGCAAGCTGTTGCGACGCTACAGCCAGTTGCCGCGAGGCATCCTCAAACTTAGACACCAGCTCATGGACGGCGGGATTGGCAGCCTTCCCCGATGCCGTTAAAGCCGCTGCCGCAGCAGCCAGTGCTTGCTCTGCACTGGTTAGTTGGGTGGCATTCACAGCCTGACACGCAAACGTGGCAGCATCCTGCACAAGATCACAAGTTACGCGGTCCCGTACATTTACGACAACTTGCACAACATCATCGTTATCGGGCAGTTCGCCGTCTTCAAAAGCTTGCCGCGTTGTCACGAACACACCCACAAACGGCCTTTCAGCGTTATCTGCAAAATGCCAATCAAGCCTGATGTCAGACACTTTCCGGTCTGGCGCGACCGAATAGCTCTCGCGGTCTTGGTCGTCCGAGTAGGACTCCCTATCTTGACCAGTAAAGCCATCGTCCACCATTTTCCCGGTTTCATCGGACTTGAAAGCTTCCGCATCGCTGTACTGATTGAACAAACTTGCACAATCAGGATCGCTTACACGAACCTGATCAATTTTGCTTCGAATTTCTTCTGCGTCGTTGCCTTGAAACAGAAGGGTAGCCCCATCGCTTCTTGTAACGAGAACCGCGCCTTGTTGATCATCAACGGCGTAACTCCACACCACTTTCCGATCAAATCGCTCCGATTCCTTCTCGCGAGACCCTGCGTCGTTCATGTCGGCTTGACTAGGGGCGGCGTACATACCATCTTCCCAACCGCCACTCCAAAACTCGTGGCGGGGGTCCGCTTCCGGATATGGATTATCTTTAATCGATACCCCTTTCCCGTAGGCAATTCGACCTTCGTTTCCGGCACGCTCAAGCGATTGCTCGTGCTCAGAAGGCTCCGACACTTTCCCGGTTTCGTCAGCATGGCGAATACCTTGCATAACCTCGCCGACAATGAACCGTGGATTTTGGCTTTCAAACCACCGATAAATGACTTCATAGTGAGTGCCTTGCTCGAAGTGTTCAAACCGCTCCTCGCTCAACCCGTCCTCACTAACCGGCACGTTCCGAAGATGATCCCAGAGCTGATACAACTCGCTCAAAGACCGCCCCTCTGTCACTTTCCTCTCTGTTGGAGTCATTATTGCCCATTCGTTGGCCCCTTCTCGTCCGAAGATCGATGCCCCTTTCACGGCAATGACATCGCCTGAAAATTGCGTTTTGATCTCTTCTTCAGTCCCGACGACTACCTGCCGAATAGAGTAGCCAAGTTTTGCCGCTTCTGGCGCCTCACCGAAACCATAGATGCGCACTTTCCGTTCTTGATTTTTCTTTTCCATTTTGATGCTCCTTGAAAATTTCGCGGAGCTTCCCCAATGCGGGAAAGCGTTCCCGCGAGGGTTGAAATGCTGTCTTAGACGAGATGTCCGGTGATGACAGCTACCGTTCTGCCACAGAGGGCGAGAAATACGACGAGTGCAAAGGCGCAGTCCGATACCGACAATAGGTATGAGACTGAATCCTTGGGTCGTGCTTGGGATGTGTTCGGTCGCGAATGCGACGGTGTGAAATGCTAGTTTGTGCCCCAGCTGGCTGATATCAAAATTGTAGGCGCGTTTTCTTCCTGATGCAATACCGCTGAACGCTATTGTTTACAGTCCTGCATCAGCTAAAAATGGGCTCGGTTTTGAACTGATTGCACTGGACAGGTAAAGGTTATCTTTTGCCCTGGTCATTGCCACATACATCAGCCGGCGTTCTTCTGCATAGTCGACAGATTTAGGCGACGGAATGGTTTCCGTGTCCGCCCCGACAATCCAGACATTGTTGAATTCCAAACCTTTGGCTCCGTGCATCGTGTAGAGGTGTACTCCGCGTGGCGTGGCCTGTTCGTTGTCCGGCATTTGCATCGTTAACGTATTGGCTCTCCGTATAAGCGTCCCGGAAAGCTTTGCCGCAATCTCCCCCATTTTCGTAACCAATTCTTTGCGATCTTCTCCATCTTCAAATTTCGCAAACCAACTGGCTATCCCACGGCAAGTGGTTGCATATCGTCCATTCCGGACGTTATTGCGCCATCCTTTTGCACACGCTACAAAGGTTTTGACAACAGATGCCGCTTCTGAATCCAATTGGTCATAGGGCATCTCGCCTCCATCAAGGATTTGCGAGAAATCGGACCCGAGCGCTTTGTGTAACTCGTCGAGAGTAGCCTTTGCTATTGCTTTTCCTACCTTAAAACTTATTCCATGGTTTAGCGCCAAATCCACACCATCGGTATCCCCGGATTGAACGGAGCGCATTAACGCCAGCATGCTGACAAAAGGTTGTCGGCTCCACATGGATTCTCCGGCACTACGAAAATACGTCAGGCCTGCTTCCTGCAAGGCCAGCTCGACCCCATCTAACAAAAACCGATTTCTCGACAGCACCGCCCACACCCCCCCCTCCACCGAATACGAAAACAATCCATTCGGATCTTTTAGTGGCGTGGCTTGCTTTAACGCTTCGGTTATAACAGCTTCCGCTTCATTTTCCCGACTGCCGTACCGTTCGGTAACTACCCTCCCCCCAACACTTCGATTCGCAAAAAGTGCTTTTGGCACTCGCGCTTCGTTTTTCGAAATGAGCAGATCGGCAACGTCCAGTATTTCTTTTCGGCAACGATAGTTCGTGCTCAGGTTGATTAGTTTTGCCGGGGCGCGCGCCGCAAAGTCCGCCATTCCCGGGTACCCCAATGCCCCGCGCCAACCATAGATTGATTGGTCGTCATCGCCGACTGCGGTCACAATAGTCCCACTTCTTACGTGGCACATCACCCACGCCAGTTGAATATGGTCAGTGTCTTGAAACTCGTCGACCAACATGTACTCCACAGGCAGTGGTGGCAAATCCCCGGATTGCATGAGCTGGACAGAGCGTCGCAGCACGTCATACAGATCCTCGACTTTGTTGCGCGAAAGCATTTCGGCGTACGTCTGGTATAGCGCCGATTCTTTTTCTTCGCAGTCGCTAAAGGTCGTTTTGGCTTTCTCGATAATCGCGGCAGCTTGCTCATAAGTCATCTGCGGATCAACATGATTCATTGCCCGAAAAAGATAGGCGCGCTGTTCTGCCGGCGAAATAACTTTGCCAATTTGTCCTGACGCACGTAGCTGCTTGATCGCCAACGAATGAAACGTACCAATACGGCAACGCCGGTTGGCTACAGCGTCCCCGACAAGAGACGCCACACGGCGTTTGAGTTCGGCCGCGGCATCACGGGTAAAGGTGACGGCGCAAATACGAGAAGCAGGATATCGGGAAATTAAAGCGCTGATCTTTTGCGTAATCACGCTCGTCTTTCCCGATCCCGGACATGCAACGACAAGGCAATGCCCATCCTCCTCTACGGCCTGTTGCTGCTCTGCATTCAGATGCATTACGCGGCGACAGCAACCGGGGTCGTTTCAGCGGCTTCTTCTTTTTCAGCGGCGGCATCATTGGCCGGATTGGCGCCCGCTGCATCCGCTTCCTCAAGGGCTTTCTGAGCCGCAGCGGCCACTGTCGGGGTATCGTCCTTTTTGGCGGCTTCAGCAAGTTTGGATTGCAGATAAATACGCATTTTCCGCGTCGTCGCCGGTATGCCACGGAGCATCTGCTTTAGTTCCAGCTCAGCGCGAGACTTTTCGCGATCCTGCAATTCGCCGTGTAGCCACAGGGTATTGACCAGCACCAGATATTGATCGCCTAGCGCTATGAGATTTAAGAATCGCGTTTGCGATGGCACGACAATTTTCGAGACGATTTCCGAAGAGGCATTAAATTGCGCCAGGTTATCTGACAGACCGCGATCGGCCACAATGGCTTTCATGGCGGAGATTTTGCGCTCAATACCCGTAGTCACTTCGACAATCCGCTTACTGACCGCAGCTTCCGCTTCCGAAATCTGGTCTTCACCAAGCAGGATTCGGCCGAATACTGAAATGAAATGGCAGTTCCGGCCTACGTGGCCAAAAGAGCGTTTGTGCAGGTGACGCATCGTCGGGCTGCCGATAGGGGTCACTTTGATGATGCTGGCGCCTTCGAATTTTTCAAGCCATGCATCTTTGGCATCGCGCAATGGAAGTTGGGTCATGTCTTTGCTCCTGAATGAAGTGGAAGAGACTTAATCTTCGTTCAGGACGCAGAAAATTTCGCCCCGTTGAAACAGCTAAAAAACGCCTTATTTTGCGGCAGTCTTTGCGTGCGGCTGCTATTTTCCGCAGCCGGAGACTACGACCTCGGCAAATACGGTTTTGTCCGATCCGATTCCTTTGCTTGTGCCAATAACGTACTTTTGTTCCGTCAGGCCGGATTTCAGCAATCTCTTCTGTATTTCCAATGATCGCGTGATCGCTTTATCCAAATCGTTCGTATCCGCATCGGTTGGCGCCACGATCTTTACTTCCCGGCAATAAAGCGCCATTTCAATTAACCCATTCGCGGCTCTGTTGCCCTCTTTCCCCAAGGTCGTCTTACCTTCGGCAAATGGTACAAAAAATCGTTGTCCTTCCTGCGGTTTCGGAGTGACGTCAAGGGTTTCTACGTGGCTCACGCTTTCGTCTA